>DATINU010000383.1:0-13287 GCA_035473955.1 Allosphingosinicella sp. | reverse complement strand
CGCAACATGGAAATGTTCACCGCCGCCGCGGGCAGCGCGACAGCCGAGACCGCCGGTGAGGAGAAGCCCGCGGACGGCAACAAGGCCGAGCTGGCCGCCCTCAAGGCCCAGCTCGCCGAGCTCCAGCAGAAGCTCGACAAGCTGAGCTGAGCCTGTTCAGAAGCGGAGGCTCAGCCGCGCCGCGATTCGCCACTCGTTCAAGCTGATGCGCGTCGTTCCGGGCGTCGTTCCCGGGGTGACTTGGGTGTTCGGATCGAGCGTATTGCCGTTGACCACGATCGGCGGCGACGTCCGGGTCGCACCGGCGCATTGACCCGCCGCGACCGTCGCCGGGTTGCAACCGCCCGCCAGCGCGAAATCGTGCGATCCGAAATCCGTGTAGCGCGCCTCGAGGCCGAGACCCAGCCTGCGGCCGACGCGCCGTTCGCCGCCGATGCCGGCCGTCCAGCCGGTCATGTTGGAGCGTTCCCTGGCGGTGATGACGACGGGCCCGATCAGAGGCGAGTTGAAAGCCGGGATGCCGCCGCCCGTGGCCGCGGCTCCGGCCGGCGTGGTGAAGCTGTCCTCGCCGCGCAGCCGAACCCGCGCGCCGGCGATGCCGCCGGTCGCATAGAGCATGGACCGGCCCCAGAAGGTGCCGATCCGGGCCCGGGCCGACCAATCGAAGGAGGTGCGCGCGGAGCGGCTGATCGTCGCGCTCGATGCCGGGGCCAGGATCGTCGCGGGCACCGGGCTGGTCGCGGACGCGTCCGCGAGGTCGCGTGGACCGTGAAGATCGCCTTCGATGCCCAGGACCAGCGACCCCGTCTGCAACTGGGCCCCGGCAAATCCGCCATAGACGAACGATGTCGTCCGGCCGCTTTCATCGAAGGCGATCGTGGTGCCCGGAACAACGACGATGCCGCGACCCGGGACGAGGATATTGCTGAGCTGGGTATGCGCATCGGCGCCGGACGCATTAAGGCGGCTCCGCCCCGCGCCGATCTCGCCGCCGACATAGAAACCCGACCAATCGCCGTCCTGGGCCGAAGCCGCCGACGACAGACCCAAAGCGATGGCCACGATCGGCCCTGCAATCCTGCGCATCATGACGGACCCTCCCCTGTAATAGGGGCAGTCTAGGCTGCGGCGTCGGGGCGCGAACCTCCCGGTTCCGGGGGGTTGACCCGGGTCCGCCGCGTCGAATCAGCGGCTTGCGCGGGCGTGCCTCTTGTGGGACCCCTGCTCCGGACAAAGGAGCGCCGATGCTGACCGAGATCATGGCCTGCGCGGGAGAGGTGCTTGCCGCGGAAAGCGGCGAGGAGGCCGGACGCCGCTTCTTCGCGGCGATGGCGCCGCTCGGCGCGTCCTATTTCCAGGCGCGCGTCTACCGGCGGCCGACGGCGCGGCTCACTTCGGAGCGGCATTTGAAAGCTGGGGGGATCGTCGCGCGGGTGGCTCCGGCAAGCTGGACTCTCGACAGCGAAGCCTGCCGCTACGTCTGCCTCGAATGCAATCCGCTGCTGAAGCCGATCCGGGAAGGCTGGACCCGCTACCGGTTCGGCGATCTGGCGCCGCACGGCGACCGCCGCTACGGCCTTTATTGGGAGGCGATGTCGGAGGCGGGGATCGCCGAGGCGCAGTGCGCGACCTCCTACGGCGCGAACGGCAAGATCGCATCGCTTCACCTCGGCTTCGGCCATCGCGAGATCGAGGCCCGCGAGGCGGCGGTGATCCAGATGGCGGGCCTGGTCCTCACCGAGCGACTGATGAGCCTGTGCGAGCCGCCGGCGCAGGCGCCGGTGGGCCTGACCGAACGGGAGCGCGACAGCCTCGCTTTGGTCGCCGAGGGGAAGACGGACTGGGAGATTTCGGTGATCCTGGGCGTTTCGGAGGCGACGGCCCGCTTTCACGTCGACAACGGCCGGCGCAAGCTCGGCGCGGTGACCCGGGCGCAGGCGGTCGCGCGCCTCGTCAACCTGCGGCTGATTTAGCGCTTGGCCGATGTGCCGCGCGGCGGCATGGGACGGCGGCTATGACGACGCAGCATTGGCTCTGGGGCGCGGACGGCGCATCGCTCGCCTTGGTGATCGTGGCTGGCATCGCCGAATGGCGGCGGGGCCGGCGGCGGGATCTCGACGCGACCGGCTGGGTGCCCTGGCGCGGCCTTCAGGTCGCGGGCTTTTTCGGCCTGCTCGCCTTCTCGATTCTCGCCTGGAGGCTCTAGCGCGGCATCGCGCCGGTGCGGCCGTCATTCTGCGCGCCGGTGATCTGCGCGCCGGGCGCGGGATTGTTCCTCGCCTCGTCTTCCCGCTGCCATTGCTCGGCGGTCAGGCAGCGCCGGCGGCTGCGCATATGGCTGCCGAGCGTGCGCGTGCCGCCGCCGCGGCAGATCCGTTCGCTCGCCTGACTGGGTTGGGCCGCGGGCGGCTCGATCGCCGCCGCCGCGAACGCGAAGCTGATGAAAACCAACATACTTCCTCCGAACAACCTGCCCGCAGCGATGAGACCCGTCTGACGCGGCGAGAGTTACTTGTCCAGCTTGGGCTGCAACGCTCCTTTCACGATCAGCAAGGCTGCTCAGTTCCCGGAGTGCCGGTCCCGTATCCGCTGCGGCACGTCCGATTGCCCGAACTGGACGAAGAAACCATGAGCGACTCCCACACCGCCCGCCCGCGCGCCTCGATTTCGGCGCGCCGCTCGGACGAGAGACGCTCCATTCTTTCAACCGACACTTGGTTCGCCCTTCGTTCGGCTGGAGTCATCAAGGCGGCAAACGTCTCGATCGGGCAGAAATAGTTTACCGCGTCCCGCTCCCAGGTTCTTCCCGATGTCCGGGCGCCCTGATATGCGCGCTGGCACCAATATATTTGGCTCTCCCGGTCGGGGTTGATGGATTCGGCCCGGAAAAACGAGGAATAGCCGGCCATTCCCTGAACATCTCCGCGTAAGGCCGCGGCGCCGTAGAACAGGCTCGAGCAATAAGTGTCCGGTCTGTTGGCCATCACATAGCCGCGGTTGAGGAGGTCGATGACTTGAAGCCGGTCGAGGTCTGCTTGAGAGGTAGGAGCGGAAAAACCGATATCTCGACAGCGCGCCATACGCGGATCGACCAGGTTTTGCCCTCGCCGCACATTGACCACTTGCGTTGGCGAACTTTGCTGCCCGCCCGACACGCGTTGCGAACTTTCCTGTCCGAGAGCCTCCGCTGCGGCACTGGAAGGTTTGGTGGCCCGCGCTTGGATGCGAACGACCGCGGCTTGCGGGGCTCCCGGCGCGGTATGATTTTCACCGCCCCAGAAATTCCGGTCGCATCTGACCGTATTACGTGCGCCCGTGGGCTCGATGATCGTACAGTCGGCGCCGTTGCGCGTGCCAGTGAAGCTGCCCTGACCGATGCCTCCGACGCCTGTGAACGAGCCGCTGATCCGATTTCCATCGAAGCTCACATCGAAGGTGATCGCGCCCCCGTTGCGCGATTGCGGAGCATTGCGGGCCCGGGGACGGACCAGCTCGGCGGTGTAGCTGCCCTCATAAGTGATGCGTCCGCGGAAATCGGGCGGCAACGTCTCGTCTTCGAATTGTCCGCCGGAATAAGCGCCGCGCTGGGCGCTGGCTTGCGCAACTGAAAGGAGTGCTGCTCCGGCGGCCAAGAATGCGATTATTTTGCGGTGCATGGCGCTCCTCCATTCCGGAAGGAACAGCCTAGCTCAGGCCGGTTTGGATCAACAAGGCAAAACACCAGCGCCGCGAGGCAGGACGCGCGTCCCCGCTACAGGCAGGCTTCCAGATAAGGCTGGTCGAAGCCGAACATCTTGGCCTTTTCGAGCGTGTAGGGGCGCAGACCCATCGAGCGGTACTCGCCGATGATCTTGCCGTCCGCGGTCTCGTCCAGATATTCGAACTTGAACAGCTCCTGGGTGACGATGACGTCGCCTTCCATGCCGATCACTTCGGTGATGTTGGTGGTGCGGCGCGAGCCGTCGCGCAGGCGCTTCACCTGAACGATGAGATCCACCGAATCGGCGATCTGGCGGCTGATCGCTTCCTTCGGCACCTTGATGTCCGACATCATCACCATGTTCTCCATACGCGCGAGGCATTCGCGCGGGGAGTTGGAGTGAAGCGTCGCCATCGAGCCGTCGTGGCCCGTGTTCATCGCGGCGAGCAGGTCGAAACATTCCGACCCGCGAATCTCGCCGAGGATGATCCGGTCAGGCCGCATACGCAGCGCGTTGATGACGAGGTCGCGGATCGTGATCGCGCCCTGTCCCTCGAGGTTGGGCGGGCGGGTTTCGAGCGGCAGCCAGTGCGGCTGCTGCAGGCGAAGCTCGGCCGCGTCCTCGATGGTGAGCACGCGCTCGCCCGGGTCGATCAGCTTCGACAGGGCGTTGAGCATGGTCGTTTTACCGGAGCCCGTGCCGCCGGAGATGATGATGTTCATCCGGCTGGCGCCGGCGATCTTCAGCACCGTCGCCATCTTCTCCGACATCGAGCCGAAGCCGCGCATCATGTCGACGGTGATCGGCTTTTCGGAGAATTTGCGAATCGAGATGGCGGTGCCGCGGAGCGACAGCGGCGGGATGATGACGTTGACGCGGCTGCCGTCCTGGAGGCGGGCGTCGGCGAGCGGCGTGGTCTGGTCGACGCGGCGGCCGACCTTGTTGACGATCCGCTGGGCGATCTGGAGCAGATGCTCCTCGTCGCGGAACTGGATCTGGGCAAGCTGGAGCTTGCCCTTCTTTTCGATGTAGGTCTGCTGCGGGCCGTTGACCATGATGTCGCTGACCTCGGGGTCGTTCAGCAGTTCCTCGAGCGGGCCGAGGCCGAGCAATTCGTCGACCAGCACCTTTTCCAGCGCGAACTGCTCGCGCCGGTTGAGGTTGATCTTCAGCTCGGCGAGGACTTCGCCGATGATGGGGCGGAACTCTTCGGCGAGTTCGTCCTTGGAAAGGGTGGCCGCCGCCTCGGGATCGACGCGCTCCAGGAGGCGGGGGAGGACCTGTTCCTTGATCCGGTGGATCGAGGCCTCGAAACCCTCATTGCTGCTCGATTTGCCCGGCTCGCCCGACTGCGCCTGGCGATCGGCGAGGCGGGCCATGGCGTCGCCGTTGCGGTCGGCGGTGCTTTGGACCGGCGGCTCGGTCTCGTCGACGTCCAGCGCCTCGGGTTCGATCGGCGGGAACTGGCCGCCGCCCTCGGCGGGGCGGTTGACCGCGGGCCCCTTCATCGGCTGGGCGGTGCCGAAGCTCGGCCGGCCGCCGCCATTCCCGCCATTGCGTCGTCCAAATGCACTCATGGCTTTGCCGTACCCCGTCTCGTTCCACGGATTTCCCTGTCGGGCGTGGTGAATAAGGCGGAAACTTTGACAAAGAGCTAATTGCGGGAGGGGGGATGAACGCGCCGCTATCCCCGCGATGACGGAGGGGTTCAGGCCTCGGCGGCCATCTCCGCCAGCACGGTGAGGCCGGCCTCGCTCACTTCGGCGAAGCCGCCTTCGATGGCGATCCGCTCGGGCTCGCCGGGGAAGGTGCGGTAGATGGCCAGCTCGCCGGGGCGGATGGTCGACATGTAGGGGGCGTGGCCGGCCATGACGCCGAAATCGCCCTCGCTGCCGGGCACGACGACCATCTGGACGTCGTCCGAGCGGAGCAGCTTCTCCGGCGTGACCAGCTCGAAATGAAGGTCGGCCATCGGCTCAGGCCTCCTGGGCCAGCTTCTCGGCCTTGGCGACCGCTTCCTCGATGCCGCCGACCATATAGAAGGCCGCCTCGGGAAGATGATCGTACTGGCCGTCGACGACCGCCTTGAACGAGCGGACCGTGTCCTCGATCTGCACGAACTTGCCGGAAATGCCGGTGAAGACCTCGGCGACGTGGAAAGGCTGGGAGAGGAAGCGCTGCAGCTTGCGGGCGCGGTTGACGGTGAGCTTATCCTCTTCGGACAACTCGTCCATGCCCAGAATCGCGATGATGTCCTGCAGCGACTTGTACTTCTGCAGCGTCTCCTGGACACGGCGGGCGGTGTCGTAATGCTCCTGGCCGACGGTGCGGGCGGTGAGCACGCGCGAAGTGGAATCGAGCGGATCGACGGCCGGGTAGATGCCCAGCTCCGAAATGGCGCGCGACAGCACGGTGGTGGCGTCGAGGTGGGCGAAGCTGGTGGCCGGGGCCGGATCGGTGAGATCGTCGGCCGGGACGTAGATCGCCTGAACGGACGTGATCGAGCCCTTGTTGGTCGAGGTGATCCGCTCCTGCAGCGCGCCCATGTCGGTGGCGAGGGTCGGCTGGTAGCCCACCGCCGACGGGATGCGCCCGAGCAGGGCCGACACTTCCGAGCCCGCCTGGGTGAAGCGGAAGATGTTGTCGACGAAGAAGAGCACGTCCTGCCCTTCCACGTCGCGGAAATATTCGGCCTGGGTGAGGCCGGAAAGCGCGACCCGGGCGCGGGCGCCCGGCGGCTCGTTCATCTGGCCGAACACCAGCGCCACCTTGGAGCCCTCCGGGGTCGGGTTGCCGTCTGCGTCCTTGGCGATGACGCCCGCGTCGAGGAACTCGTGATAAAGGTCGTTGCCCTCGCGGGTGCGCTCGCCGACGCCCGCGAACACCGAAGTGCCGCCATGGCCCTTGGCGATGTTGTTGATCAGCTCCTGGATCAGCACGGTCTTGCCGACGCCGGCGCCGCCGAACAGCCCGATCTTGCCGCCCTTCGCATAAGGCGCGAGCAGATCGATCACCTTGATGCCGGTGACGAGGATCGCGGTCTCGGTCGACTGGTCCGTGAAGAGCGGCGCGTCGGCGTGGATCGGGGCGGTGTCGGTATGGCCGATCGGGCCCTGCTCGTCGATCGGCTCGCCGACCACGTTCATGATCCGGCCGAGCGTCTTCGGGCCGACGGGGACGCGGATCTGCGAGCCGGTGTCGGTCACTTCCTGGCCGCGGGTCAGGCCCTCGGTCGCGTCCATCGCGATCGTGCGCACGGTGCTCTCGCCGAGATGCTGCGCGACTTCGAGGACGAGGCGGTTGCCGCCGTTCGTGGTCTCGAGCGCCGACAGGATCGCCGGCAGCTCGCTGTCGAACGTCACGTCGACGACGGCGCCGATCACCTGGCTGATGCGGCCGACATTGTTGGTGGTGGCGGTGGCCATGTTCGTTTCCTTGCCTCTTGGTCCTGCTTAGAGCGCTTCGGCGCCCGAAATGATTTCGATGAGTTCCTTGGTGATCGCGGCCTGCCGGGTGCGGTTGTACTGGATGGTCAGGCGGTTGATCATGTCGCCGGCGTTGCGCGTGGCATTGTCCATCGCGGTCATCCGGCTGCCCTGCTCCGACGCGGCATTTTCGAGCAAGGCGCGGAAGATCTGGACGGCGATGTTGCGCGGCAGCAAGGCGGTCAGGATCTCGTCCTGGTCCGGCTCATATTCGACCATCGCGAGCGAGCCGGCTTGCACGGCACCGTCCTCGACCGGCGGGACCGGGATGATCTGCCGGCCGACCGGCTCCTGCACCAGCGCCGAGCGGAAGCGGGCGTAGAACAGGTGGACGACGTCGATGCCGTCGGTGAGATAGCGGTCGATCAGATCCTCGGCGATCTCCCGCGCATCGGCGAAGCTCACCTGCTTGATCGCGCTGGTATCGTGCTGGTGGATGATCTGCTTCGGGTAGAGACGCTGGATCACCGCGCGGCCCTTGCGGCCGACCAGGTAGAAATAGACTTGGCGTCCCTCGGCGATCAGGCTGTCCGCCTTGCGGCGCGCGGCGCGGACGATGTTCGCGTTGAAGCCGCCGGCAAGGCCCCGGTCCGACGTGCAGACGATGAGCAGGTGCGTGTCCTGCTTGCCGGTGCCGGCGAGCAATTTCGGGCTCTCCGGGCCGATCGCGACCTTGGAGACGACCGAGGCGACGACCTTCTCCATCCGCTCGGCATAGGGCCGCGCGGCCTCGGCGGCCTGCTGCGCCCGGCGCAGCTTCGCTGCGGCGACCATCTTCATCGCCTTGGTGATCTTCTGGGTCGATTTGACCGAGCCGATCCGGTTCTTGAGGGCTTTGAGGCTGGGCACGTCCCGTCAGTCCTTACGCGAAGGTCTTCACGAAATCGCCGATCGCCGTCTTCAGCGCGGCGGCGGTGTCGTCGTCGAGCGTCTTGGTGTCGCGCAGCGTCTTCATCAGCTTCTTGTGGTCGCTGCGCATGTGGCTGAGCAACGCGCTCTCGAAGCGGGTGACCGCGTCGGTCGGCACGGTATCGATGAAGCCGTTCACGCCCGCGAAGATCGAAACGACCTGCTCCTCGACCGGCATCGGCGAGAATTGGGGCTGCTTCAGCAGCTCCGTCAGCCGCGCGCCGCGGGCCAGCAGACGCTGGGTCGAGGCGTCGAGATCCGAGCCGAACTGGGCGAAAGCGGCCATTTCGCGATATTGCGCGAGCTCCAGCTTGATCGAGCCCGAGACCTTCTTCATCGCCTTGGTCTGCGCGGCCGAACCGACGCGGCTGACCGAAAGGCCGACGTTGATCGCCGGACGGATGCCCTGGAAGAAGAGCTCGGTTTCGAGGAAGATCTGGCCGTCGGTGATCGAGATCACGTTGGTCGGGATGTAGGCGGAAACGTCGCCGGCCTGGGTCTCGATGATCGGCAGCGCGGTCAGCGAGCCGTTGCCGTTGGCGTCGTTCATCTTCGCGGCGCGCTCGAGCAGGCGGCTGTGCAGATAGAAGACGTCGCCCGGATAGGCTTCGCGGCCCGGCGGGCGGCGCAGCAGCAGCGACATCTGGCGATAGGCGACGGCCTGCTTGGAAAGATCGTCATAGACGATCACGGCGTGCATGCCGTTGTCGCGGAAATATTCGCCCATCGTGCAGCCGGTATAGGGCGCGAGGAACTGCAGGGGGGCGGGCTCGGAGGCGGTGGCGGCGACGACGATCGTATATTCCATCGCGCCATTTTCTTCGAGCGCGCGGACGATCTGGGCGACCGTGGAGCGCTTCTGGCCGATGGCGACGTAGATGCAATAGAGCTTCTGGCTCTCGTCGTCGCCCTTGTTCGCCTCGCGCTGGTTGATGAAGGTGTCGAGCGCGACCGCGGTCTTGCCGGTCTGGCGATCGCCGATGATCAGCTCGCGCTGGCCGCGGCCGATCGGGACCAGCGCGTCGAGCGCCTTGAGGCCGGTCTGCACCGGCTCGTGCACCGACTTGCGCGGGATGATGCCGGGCGCCTTCACTTCGACGCGCTGCCGCGAGGCGGCCTCGATCGGGCCCTTGCCGTCGATCGGGTTGCCGAGGCCGTCGACCACGCGGCCGAGCAGGCCCTTGCCGACGGGAACGTCCACGATCGTCCCGGTGCGGCGAACGGTGTCGCCTTCGCTGATCGTCGAATCCGAGCCGAAGATGACGACGCCGACATTGTCGGCCTCGAGGTTCAGCGCCATCCCCTTGATGCCGCCGTCGAACTCGACCATTTCGCCCGCCTGGACGTTGTCGAGGCCGTGGATGCGGGCGATGCCGTCGCCGACGCTGAGCACGGTGCCCACCTCGGAGACCTGCGCGTCGGTGCCGAAGCTCGCGATCTGCTCCTTGATGACCTTGGAAATTTCAGCGGCGCGGATGTCCATTTTCAGCCTTTCATCGAAGCCCTTTTAAGGGCTTTTCAGCCCTTCATTGCCTGGGCGAGATTGTTCAATTTGGTGCGGATGGAGCCGTCGATCATCTGGCTGCCGATCTTGACGACGAGGCCGCCGAGGATGGCGGGATCGACGTTCGTGTCGACGGCGATGTCGCGGCCCATGCGGGTGCGAAGGTTCTTGCGGAGCGCGTCCAGCTGCCCGTCGTCGAGCGGGTGGGCGGAGGTGACCTCGGCATTGATCTCGCCGCGATGGCGGGCGGCGAGC
Organism: Allosphingosinicella sp.; assembly: GCA_035473955.1. Classification (GTDB taxonomy): domain Bacteria; phylum Pseudomonadota; class Alphaproteobacteria; order Sphingomonadales; family Sphingomonadaceae; genus Allosphingosinicella. The sequence goes on along the minus strand of DATINU010000383.1, from coordinate 3,433 downwards.
GTGTTGAAGGCGCGGATCGCGTTGCCGAGCTGGGCGAGGCGGCGGTTCTTCGCCAGCACGCCGAGGAAGCGGCTGGTGATGTCGTCGAGCTGCATCGCTCCCGCGGTCGCGGCGACGGCCCTTACGGCTTCGTCGCGGCCGACCAGCGGGCTGGTGGTCAGCGCCTTGAACTCGGCCGATTCGGCGAGCGCCTGCTTGACCGCGGCGAGGTCCTTGCCCACCGCGTCCAGCTTGTTGTGCTCGTTGGCGAGCCCGAACAGGGCAAGCGCGTAGCGCCCCGCCAAGCTAGCCTGAATACCGCCGGAAATATCCACGCGCGTCGTAACCCCTGATCGGATGTTTCGGTCCCGGTTGTGGTTGAGCGCGCAGGCGCTCCCGCCGGGTCGCGGGCGCCCTAGCAGGGGCAATGCTGCGATGCAAGATGGGGGTCTGCTTTGAAAGCAAGGGGCGGGACGCGGGTGTCGCGAAGCTCTGCCAAAAGCTCCTCAACACGAGGAGATTCGACGATGACCTACAGGATGGAAGGGCTGGCGCCGGCGGCGTTCGAGAGTCTGTTCGGGATGATGGAAGGCGGGCTCGAGGCGCGGCTGGCGAGGCGGGTGACCGCGGACGCGCCGGGCGCCTATCCCTGCCGGATCACGCTGGCGGATGCCGAGCCGGGCGAGGAGCTGCTGCTCGTCAACTATGTCTCGCACGACGTGGAAGGGCCGTTCCGGACCGCCTACGGCATTTATGTCCGCAAGGACGCGGCGGCGGCGGCCAGCTTCACCGACGAGGCGCCGCCTTACCTGGACCGGCGCACGCTCGGCCTGCGCGGCTTCGATGAAGAGGGGATGCTGAAGGGCGCGCTCATCGCCCAGCCCGGCGAGGCCGACGCCCGGATCAGGGAGCTGTTCGAACGGCCCGACATCGCCACCATCCACGCGCACAATGCGGCCTATGGCTGCTTCCTGGCGCGGATCGAAAGGAGCTGATCATGGCAAGCCTTGCAACCACGCCCTCGCGCGGTACATCCGCCCCGGTGAACGATTTTCATCCCGTTTCCGACGACGAGGCCTGGGCCGCGTTCGAGCGGCGCGACCGGGCCTGGGACGGGCGCATCTTCGGCGGGGTGAAGACGACCGGCATCTATTGCCGCCCGTCCTGCCCGGCGCGGCGGCCGAAGCGGGAGAATGTCGAATTCTTCCGCACCGTCGGCGAAGCGCGGGCGGCCGGTTACCGCTCCTGCCTGCGCTGCCTGCCCGACGAGGTCAGCCGCGAGGACGCGGCGCTCGGCAAGGCCTTCCGGATCCTGGCACGGGCCGAAGAGGCGCCGTCGCTCGACGACCTCGCCTCGGCGGCGGGCTATTCGCCGCACCATTTCCACCGCCTGTTCAAACGCGCCACCGGCGTGACGCCCGCGGCCTATTACCGGAGCATTCGCGCCAGGCGGGCCGAGACGGCGCTCGATGAGAATGAGCGGATCACCGACGCGATCTACGATGCCGGCTATTCGGGGCCCGCGCGCTTCTATGCCGATGCGCGCAAGCGGCTCGGCATGACGCCCTCGGCCTGGCGCGACGGCGGCCGCGGCGAGACGATCCGCTGGGCGACGGCCGAGACCGATCTCGGCACGATGTTCGTGGCGGCGACCGACAAGGGCATTTGCCGCCTGTCCTTCGACGAGGATGAAAGCGGTCTCAAGCGGCGCTTCCCCAAGGCCGAGATCGCGCATGGCGGGCCGGCAATGGCCGATCTCGTCCGCCGCACGGTGGCGGCGGTGAACGCGCCGGAAAAGCCGCACGATCTGCCGCTCGACGTCCACGGCACCGCTTTCCAGGAGGCGGTCTGGCGCGAGCTGCAGAAGATCCCGGCGGGCGAGACGCGCAGCTATGCGCAGATCGCCGCTGCGGTCGGCCGGCCGGCGGCGGTGCGCGCGGCGGGGACGGCGAACGGCGACAATGCTGTCGCCGTGCTCATCCCCTGCCACCGCGTGATCCGCACCGACGGCACGCTCGGCGGCTATGCCTATGGGCTGGAGCGCAAGGCCAAGCTGCTGGCCCGCGAGCGCGGGACCTAGCGCGCCGGCGCCGCGGCGCCCTGGCGCTCGCAAGCGTAGACGAGCCGTTCGTTCGGCAGGCGCGGGAGGATCCGGGCGATCTCGCGCTGCTGGTCGGCGAGGACGGTGCGCGCTTCCGCATCGCCCGTGCAGGCTTTCGTGTCGACGTCGCGCCGCAGCGCGCGCACCCGCGTCAGGCTCTGCGCGTCGAGCAGATAGCGAGTGACGACATAGTCCCCGGTCGCCGGCGTGAACTCGAGCACCGCCACCGCCTGCTCGCCCTCCGGGACCAGCGTCCGGGTCCAGGTCTCGCCGTTCTGCGCATATTGGGTGCGGCCGTTGACGCAGCCGTTCACGGCCCAATCGAGCGGCACCTCGTTGGCGGTCGAGACGGTGACGCGGCTGCGCTCCGGCACCAGCCGGCAGAGGTTGCGGCCCGCGAAGCGGCTCGCGGGCGGCGCGGCCTTGGTCTCCCCGGCCTTCGCCTCGGCGGCGGCGTAGCTCGGCCGCGAGAAGAAGACGGCGATGGCGAGGAGCAGGAGCGCCGCGCCGGCGCCGCCGAAGATCATCGCCGGGCGCTGCCGGTCCTTCATGTACATGATGCCGCCGCCGCCCGCCGCGATCAGCGCCAGCGCGAAGCAGAGGATGGCGATGGCGAGCCGGGTCTCGCGGCTCTCCTGGATTCCGGCGAGGCTGCGCTCGTGCGTGTCGCGCGCCTTCGCGGCGTCGCTCGCGGCGGCGTCGGCACGGGCGCGAGCTTCCGCCTCGGCGCGCTCGCGGTCCTGGCGGAGGCGGTCCGACATCGAAACGCATTCGGTGCCGATCGCCTGGAAGGGCTGGCGCGCCTGGCGGAGGAAGACGGTGAGCTCGCGATTGGCGACGGCGAAGGCGAAGGGGGCGTCGCCATCCTGGTTGCGGGTGATGAGCGTGTTGACGCCGAGCACGCGTCCGCACTGGTCGAGCAGCGGCCCGCCGGAATGGCCGCGCGCGATATTGGCGGTGTGCAGCAAGGTGGTGATGCCGTTGATCGGCCGGACGTTGGAAAAGATGCCGACCGAGCGGGTCGGCGGCAGCGGCGTGATATAATCGTCGGCCGAACGGGCGGTGGCGAGATCGACATTGCCCGGATAGCCGAGCGCCGCGACCGGCGAACCGTCGTCGAGCGGGCCGACATAGAGCGGGATGGCCGGCAGATTGGCGCCCTCCACCTCCAGCAGAGCGAGGTCGCGCGCCGGATCATAAGCGACGACGCGGGCCCGGCCCGCCTGCGCGCCCTGCGACGGGACGACGCCGACCGAGACCGTGCGGCCCTCCTGCTGCGCCTGCTGGGCCTGGGCGACGACATGGGCGTTGGTGACGATCCGGTTGGGCGCCACCGCGAAGCCCGAGCCATGG
>DATINU010000382.1:0-6181 GCA_035473955.1 Allosphingosinicella sp. | reverse complement strand
GCGCGGCAAGGCCGTCGCCGCCGCCTCGATGCGGCCCGGCGAGGCGCGGCGGCTGCTCGGGCTCGGCGAGGGGGCGACGGCCGACGAGGTCCGCGAGGCGCACCGGCGGCTGATCGCCCGGGTCCATCCCGACGCCGGCGGCTCGGCCGAGCTGGCGACGCGGGTCAATGCGGCGCGCGATGCGTTGTTGAGCGAACTCAAACGACGCTGAAAGAGATTATGAGCCACATCTTCAACCCCACCTCGCTCCGCGAATATGACATTCGCGGCATTGTCGGCCGGACGCTGGGACCGGACGACGCTTATGCGGTCGGGCGGGGCATCGGCACGTTGGTGCGGCGGAGCGGCGGCGCCAGCGTCGCGGTCGGGCGAGACGGGCGGGAAAGCTCGCCGGTGCTGGAGGAGGCGCTGGTGCGCGGGCTCACGGAAAGCGGCGCCGAGGCGGTGCGGGTCGGGCTCGGGCCGACGCCGATGCTTTACTATGCCGAACAGGTGCTTGCCGTCGACGCGGGGGTGATGATCACCGGCAGCCACAATCCGGCCGATTATAACGGCTTCAAGATGGTGCTCGGCGGGCGTGCCTTTTACGGCGCGGACATCAAGAATCTCGGGCTGATGGCCGAGGCGGGGGATTGGGACGGCGGCGCGGGATCGGTGCGCGACGAGGCGGTGCTCGACCGTTACGTCGAGCGGCTGCTGCAGGGCTTCGACGGCGCTGCGTTCCGGATCGGCTGGGACGCGGGCAACGGCGCCGCCGGGCCGGCGCTGGAGAAATTGGCGGCGAAGCTGCCGGGCGAGCATCATCTGCTCTATACCGAGGTCGACAGCCGCTTTCCCAATCACCATCCCGATCCGACCGAGGAGAAGAACCTCGAGGACCTGAAGGCGCTGGTCGCGGAGAAGGGCCTCGATTTCGGCATCGCCTTCGACGGCGACGGCGACCGGATCGGCGCGGTGGACGGCGAGGGCCGCGTGGTCTGGGGCGATCAGCTGCTGGCGATCCTGGCCGAGCCGGTGCTGGCGGCGGAGCCCGGCGCGACGATCATCGCGGACGTCAAGGCGAGCCGGACGCTCTATGAGAGGATCGCCGAATTGGGCGGCGTTCCTTTGATGTGGAAGACCGGACACAGCCTGATCAAATCGAAGATGAAGGAGACGGGCGCGCCGCTCGCCGGCGAGATGAGCGGCCACATCTTCTTCGCCCAGGATTATTACGGGTTCGACGACGCGCTCTACGCGGCGGTGCGGCTGATCCGGGCGGTGACGCAGCTCGGCGGCTCGCTGACCGCGCTCAAATCGGCGATGCCGGCGACGTTCAGCACGCCGGAGCTGCGCTTCCAGGTCGACGAGAGCCGCAAGTTCGCGGTGGTCGACGAGGTGCTGGACCGGCTCGCCGCGTCGGGGGCCGAGGTCAACCGCACCGACGGCGCCCGCGTCAACACGGCCGACGGCTGGTGGCTGCTGCGGGCCTCGAACACGCAGGACGTGCTGGTCGCCCGCGCCGAAGCCAAGGACCAGGCGGGGCTCGACCGGCTGGTCGCGCAGATCGACGAACAGCTCGCCCTTTCCGGCGTGCAGCGCGGGCCGCAGGCGGGGCATTGATGCCGAGGCTCCATCCCGAGCCACTGCTCTTCTGCCTTGCCTGGTTCGCGCTTGCCCTGTGGGGCGGCAGCGTCAGCCTCTGGCTCGGCATCCTGCTGACCGTGGGCATGGCGTCGGTGCTGATGCCGGTCAGCGCCGCGATCGTCACCAAGCGCGAGGATTGGGCGCTCGAACGGCAAGTGCGCTGGGGAATCCTGCTCGTCGCCGCTTTGGGCGTGCTGCTCTGCCGCGTCCTGCTCGCGCCCTAATCGTCCTCGTCCTCATAGCCGACGAGGTTCAGCTCGCGGGCCTTGATCTGGCGGGTCATGCACCAGTGCTTGAGCGCTTCCTCGCGGCCGTGGGTGATCCAGACTTCGCGGGGGGCCAGTTCCTGGATGGTCCGGGTCAGTTCGTCCCAATCGGCGTGGTCGGACACGATCAGCGGCATTTCGACGAGGCGCTGGCGGGCGCGCTGGCGGACCCGCATCCAGCCAGACGCCATGGCCGTGATCGGATCGGGCAGGCGGCGCGACCAGCGGTCGTTGAGCGCGCCGGGCGGGGCGAGGACGATATGGCCCTTCAGCTCGTCCCTGGCGACGCCGGTGGCGGGGCGGAGCTCGCCGAGCGGGACGCCGAACTGCGCGTAGAGCGCGCAGAGCTTCTCCAGCGCGCCGTGGATGTAGATGGGATCGTGATGGCCGCGGCCGCGCAGCTCCATGATCAACCGCTGCGCCTTGCCGAGTGCATAGGCCCCGACCAGGATGCAGCGATCGGGATTGTCGTGGAGGCGGAGCAACAGCCGGTCGACCTCGCCTGCGGTTGCGGGGTGGCGGAAGACCGGCAGGCCGAAGGTCGCCTCGGTGATGAAGATGTCGCAGGGGACCGGCTCGAAGGGCGCGCAGGTGGGATCGGGGCGGCGCTTGTAGTCCCCCGAGACGACGATCTTCTCGCCGCCATGTTCGAGCACGATCTGGGCGGAGCCGAGGACGTGGCCGGCGGGGACGAAGCTGATATCGACCTCGCCGAGACGGACGGTCTCGCCATAGGCGACCTCCGCGCCGGTCTGCGGGCCGTAGCGCGTCTCCATGATCGCCAGCGTCTCGGGCGTCGCGAACACCTTGCCGTGGCCGCCGCGGGCGTGATCAGCGTGGCCGTGGGTGACGAGCGCAACAGGCTTGGGTTGCGAGGGATCGATCCAGGCATCGGCCGGCTTCACGTATATGCCTTCGGGGAAAGGCTTCACCCAGGAACCGAGACGCGCCATGAAAGCTATATGGCCGTGAAGCCCGCCGGTTCCCAGTCCCTGCCCCCGGCGATCGCCGGCTGGTTCGCCGCGAAGGGCTGGAGCCCACGCCGGCACCAGCTCGAAATGCTGGAAGCGGCGCGGGCCGGGAAGAGCGCCCTGCTGGTCGCGCCGACCGGGGCGGGGAAGACGCTCGCCGGGTTCATGGCGAGCCTGGCCGAACTGGTCGAAGCGCCGGCGGACGGGCTGCACACGCTCTATATCTCGCCCTTGAAGGCGCTGGCGGTGGACGTGCAGCGCAATCTGCTGACCCCGATCGAGGAAATGGGGTTGCCGATCCGGGTCGAGACGCGGACCGGCGACACGCCCTCGGACCGCAAGGCGCGGCAACGGGTGCGGCCGCCGCAGATCCTGCTGACCACGCCGGAATCGCTGAGCCTTTTGCTGAGTCATGAGGATAGCCTGACCCTGTTCGCGGGGCTTTCGACGGTGGTCGTGGACGAAATCCACGCCTTCGCGACGGGCAAGCGCGGCGACCTGCTGAGCCTCGCTCTGGCGCGGCTGCAGGCGATCCAGCCAAAGCTGCGCCGGGTCGGCCTGTCGGCGACGGTCGCCGATCCCGAGGCCTTTCAGGGCTGGCTGGCGCCGCACGGCGATGTCGAGACGGTGGCGCTGGTCAAGGGCGATCCGGGGGCGGAGGCCGAGATCGCGATCATGCTGCCCGAGGACGAGCGCATTCCCTGGTCCGGGCATTCGGGACGCTGGGCGGCGCAGAACGTGATGCGCGAAATCGAGCGGCACCGGACCACGCTCGTCTTTTGCAACACGCGTTCGCTCGCCGAACTGATCTTCCAGGATCTCTGGGCGGTGAACGATGCGAACCTGCCGATCGGCATCCATCACGGCTCGCTCTCGGTCGAGGCGCGGCGCAAGGTCGAGGCGGCGGTGGCCTCGGGGCGGCTCAGGGGCCTGGTCTGCACCGCCAGCCTCGATCTCGGCGTCGACTGGGGCGACGTCGATCTGGTCGTCCAGATGGGGGCGCCCAAAGGCTCGTCGCGGCTGCTGCAGCGGATCGGACGGGCCAATCACCGGCTCGACGAACCGAGCGAGGCGATCCTCGTCCCGGGCAACCGCTTCGAATATCTGGAGGCACGGGCGGCGCTCGATGCGATCGACGAGGGCGAGCTCGATCCCGAGAATTTCCGCCCCGGCGCGCTCGACGTGCTCGCCCAGCATCTGATGGCCGTCGCCTGCGCCGGCCCGTTCGGCGAGGCGGCGATGCTGGCGGAGGTGCGCGGCGCGGCGCCTTATACGGGGCTAAGCGAAGAGCTGTTCCGGCAGGTGCTCGGCTTCATCGAGAGCGGCGGCTATGCGCTCAAGGCCTATGACAAGTTCAAGCGCCTGACCCGCTCGGCCGAAGGCATTTGGCGGATTTCGCATCCGCGCTTCATCCAGCAGCACCGGATGAACGCGGGCATCATCGTCGACGCGCCCTTGCTCGACGTGCGTTTCCGGGGCGGGCGCAAGCTCGGCACGGTCGAGGACGGCTTCGGCTCGACGCTGTCGCCGGGCGACACCTTCTTCTTCGCCGGACTGGTGCTCGAGGTCGAGAAGATCGACGGCACCGACCTCATCGTCCGCGCCAGCGCCAAATCGGCGCGGATCCCGACCTACATGGGCGCGCGGATGGCGATGACCACCAATCTCGCCGAGCGGGTGCGGCATTTCCTGCACGACCGCGGGCAGTGGCCGCGCTTTCCCGACGACGTGCGCGACTGGCTCGAGGTGCAGGACTATCGCTCGCGGCTGCCGGCGCCCGACGAGCTGCTGGTCGAGACCTTCCCGCACGAGGGGCGCCACTACATGGTCGCCTACAGCTTCGAGGGCTGGAACGCGCATCAATCGCTCGGCATGCTGATCACGAAGCGGATGGAGAGCGCGGGTCTGAGGCCGCTGGGCTTCGTCTCCAACGATTATGCGCTGGCCTGCTACAGCCTCGATCCGGTCGAAGATCCGGCGCCGCTCTTCTCGCCGGACATATTGGAGCATGAGTTCGTCGAGTGGGTGGAAGGTTCGCATCTGCTGAAGCGCGCCTTTCGCGAAGTGGCGGTGATCGGCGGGTTGGTCGAGCGGCACCATCCGGGCAAGCGCAAGTCCGGGCGGCAGGTCACCTTTTCGACCGACCTCATCTACGACGTGTTGCGCCGCTACGAGCCCGATCACCTGCTGCTCAAGGCCGCCTGGGACGATGCCCGGACGCGCCTCACCGACGTCGGCCGCCTCGCTTCGCTGCTCGACCGGGCGCAGGGGACGATGGTGCATGTGACGCTGGACCGCGTGTCGCCGATGGCGGTGCCGGTGCTGGTGATCATCGGCCGCGAGCGGACCGCCGAGGGGACGGTGGACGACGCGCTGCTGATCGAGGCCGAAAGTCTCGCCGAAATCGCGATGCGGAAGGACTAAGCCTCGGGCAGGCCCTAGATGAAGAAGCCGCTATGCGGGGTCAGGTCGGCGAGCGACGAGCCGCCGATCGCGAAGACATAATCCTCGCCCGCCTGATAACCGGCCTGGCCGTTGCCGTCGGCGACGAGGAAAATCTGCCCGGCGAGATCCCCTGCATTGGGCGCGAACCAGAAGGCCTGGCCGGCGGCCAGGTTCCGCGCCGCCGCGCCGAGATCGGCGTTGAAGCTGGCTGCGGACAGGGTCCCGGTCGCAACCGCCGCGGCGAAGCCGGCGATGGCGACGGGAAGATCGATGAAATCGACCGCAGGACTGAAATCGGCGAGCCGGTCATAATCGGGGCCGGTCGAATCGCCGGCCGTGAGGTAGCGGAAAATATCGGCACCGCCGCCGCCCGAAAGCGCGTCGCCGCCGCCGAGGCCGCGCAGCACATCGTTGCCGGCACCGCCGTAGAAAGTGTCGTTCGAGCCGCCGCCGGAGAAGACGAAGCGGCCGTCGGTCTCCGCCCGCCCATCGAACAGGATATGGTTGGCGGCGCCGAGCAGGACCGCCTCGACGAGCAAGGATTCGCCGGCGCCGACCAGATCGTCGCCGCTGGCGACGACATAATCATGGCCGCGGCCGACGCCGAGCTGCTCGATATCGGCCGGCAGCGAGGTGAGGGAGAAGCCGCCCGAAAAATCGCCGGACAGGACCAGGGTGTTGAGGCCGGCCATCACGTTCATCGCGCCGAGCGACGCATCGTCGAACGTCACCGGCGGGGCGAGATGATGGTCGTTGAAGAAGAGCCAGGTTTCCATCCAGCCGCCGCTGCAGCTCGTCGGCGGCGCCTCGGCCTCGGAATCGGTGATCAGCTTCGGATTATAGCCGCCATTGGCTATCGGCCCGAGGCCGACC
>DATINU010000381.1:0-4212 GCA_035473955.1 Allosphingosinicella sp. | reverse complement strand
ATCAACGACTGGAAGGAGGAACGAGCCCTGGAAGCCGACCCTCCCTTCATCGCCCAGATCGGCTTCCGCGACGAGGCCGATTCCTGCCCCGTCATCGTGCTTGGCCCCAAGGCCAGGGCGCTGCGCGACGACCTGCTCGACGTCGAGCAGAAACGCGGCATCGTCGCCTGCATGGCCAAGGTGTCGGGCGTGTTCTGCTCGGCCAAATATTTCGCCCGAATCATCGCCCCGGACAAGGCCAATCTGGTCCGCGAGCTGCTCAAGAAAGACGGCTTTCCGCCCTACGGGATCATCGTTCGCGAGGATGAAAAAACCGAGGACATCCGGCTTTACCCGGACAAGGAGGTCGATCTCTATTCGGGCTATATCTGGCGGTGCCTGTGCCCGGACAAGGACTACCGGCCGACGGGCAACAACATCTCCGATTGCTATTTCATCTGGGAGCATACCAATCTCGCCGACCGCGACTGCATCCAGTACAATCTCGACAGCCTCGACCGGAAGGAGACCTTCATCACCAAGCGCCTGAAGGACACCGGCAGGGCCGACCGCAAGATGGTGAAGCTGCAGGAGATGACGCCCGAGCGCCGCTTGCGGGGGAAGAACGCCGCCGGCGAGCCGCCGCTGCTTCCGGCCGAGCAATTCCTGAACATCTTCACCAAGGGGCTCGACTATCCCGAGGATGAGGATTCGTAACCGCCGGCTCAGCTCAGCCTGTCGCGGAAGGCCTCCCACCCGAATTCGCGCACGACGCCCAGGCTGCCATCCCGATTGTCCCAGAGCGCGATCGCGGGAAGCGGGACGCCGTTGAAGGTGGTGGTCTTCACCATCGAATAATGGGCTTGATCGAGGAAGGCGAGACGGTCGCCGGGCTCCGGCAGGCGGGCGAAACGATAATCGCCGATCACGTCGCCGGCGAGGCAGGAGGGGCCGCCGAGGCGGACGGTCACCCCCTCCTCCGGCTCGCCGAGCAAAGCCGGGCGATAGGGCGCCTCGATCACGTCCGGCATGTGGCAGGTGGCGGAAATGTCGAGGATCGCGATCGGCATGCCATTGTCGATCAGGTCGAGCACCTCGCCGACCAGGATGCCGGCGTCGAGCGCGACCGCCTCGCCGGGCTCGAGATAGAGGTCGAGGCCGGTTTCGGCGCGGACCTGTCTGAGGAACGCGACCAGATCGTCGCGCTGGTAATCGGCGCGGGTGATGTGGTGGCCGCCACCGAAATTGAGCCATTTGAGCTGATCGAAGTAGGGCTCCAGCCGCGGCCGCAGCGCTTCCCAGGTGCGGCGCAGCGGCGGGAAATCCTGCTCGCAGAGCGAATGGATGTGGATGCCGTCGATCCCGTCGAGGTCCTCGGGCCGCAACTGATCGGCGGGATGGCCGAGCCGGCTGTGCGGCTGGGCGGGATCGTATTTGGCGACCTCGCCTTCCGAATGCATCGGATTGAGGCGCAGGCCGAGATCGCAGCCCGCGCCCTCCGCCTGGGCACGGAAACGCCGCGCCTGGCCCGGGCTGTTGAAGATCAAATGGTCCGACAGCGCTGCGACTTCCGGAAAGTCCGAAGCCTTGTAGCCGGCGCAAAAGGTCGCGACCTCGCCCTTGAAGTGCTGGCGGCCGAGCCTCGCTTCCCAAAGGCCCGAGGTGGCGACGCCGTCGAGATGCTCCGAAACGAGATCGCCGAGCGCCCACATCGAAAAGGCCTTGAGCGCGAGCAGCACCTTCGCGCCGCCGCGCTCGCCGACATCGGCGAGCACCCGCAAATTCGCCTCGATCGCCGCCTTGTCGACGACGAAGCAGGGCGAGGGCACGCGCGCGAGATCGAACTCCGCGAAGGCGCCGGGGCCGCCCGAGCGTGTCGTCATCGTCAAAATGGCAGCGGCCCTTCGAGCTCTTTCACCTGCCAGGGCAAGCCGTTCTCGTTCAGCATCGCCATGAAGGGATCGGGATCGAATTCCTCCATGTTGAACACGCCTTCGCCGCGCCACGCCCCGGTCAGCATCATCGCGGCGCCGATCATCGCGGGCACGCCGGTCGTGTAGCTCACCGCCTGGTTGCCGGTTTCCCGATAGGCCTCTTCATGATCGCAGATATTGTAGACGTAGACGCTCTTCGCCGCGCCATCCTTCGTCCCCGTCGCGATGTCGCCGATATTGGTCTTGCCTTTGGTGGTTTCGCCGAGGCTCGCGGGCTCGGGCAGCACCGCCTTCAGGAATTGCAGCGGGATGATCTCGCGGCCCTCGTAGAGCACCGGATCGATCCGGGTCATGCCGACATTCTGCAGCACTTCCAAATGCTTGAGGTACTGATCGCCGAAGGTCATCCAGAAGCGGATCCGCTTGAGCTCGGGCAGGTGGCGGGCGAGGCTCTCCAGCTCCTCATGATACATGAGGTACATGTTCTTCTCGCCCACCTGATCGAAGTCGAAGGCCTGCTTGGTCGAGAGCGGCGGCGTTTCGATCCACTGCCCGTTCTCATAATGCCGCGCCGGGGCGGTCACCTCGCGGATGTTGATCTCCGGATTGAAGTTGGTGGCGAAATGCTGGCCGTGATCGCCGCCGTTGCAATCGAGGATGTCGAGCGTGTCGATCCGGTCGAGCAGGTGTTTTTTGATATAGGTCGCGAAGACGCTGGTGACGCCGGGATCGAAGCCCGAGCCGAGCAGCGCCATCAGGCCCGCTTCCCTGAAGCGGTCGTGCAGGTCCCACTGCCATTTATATTCGAACTTCGCCTCGTCGCGCGGCTCGTAATTGGCGGTGTCGAGATAGTCGGTGCCGGTGCGAAGGCACGCCTCCATGATCGAAAGATCCTGATAGGGCAGCGCCAGATTGACGACGAGCTTGGGCTGGACGCGCTCGATCAGCGCGGCGGTCGCGTCGACATCGTCGGCATCGACCTCGGCGGTCTCTACGTCATAGCCGAACCGTTCCTTCACCGAGGCGGCAACCGCATCGCATTTGAAGCGGCGGCGGCTGGCGATCGTCACGCCGCTGAAAATCTCCGGCAGCTGCGCCATCTTGTGCACCGCGACCGACGCCACGCCGCCCGCGCCGATCACCAGCACCTTGCTCACTCGTCTCTCTCCTTTCGGGGTTGCGCGGACGCCTAGACGAAGCGCCGGAACAGCTCAAGGCGAGGCTTGCCTCATCGTCCGGCTTGCTGCAGCCTGCCATGGCCCCATCCGCCGGGGCATTGGCAGGGAATGAAGCGATGAAAACGAAGCCCCGCAAGCTGGTCCGCGGCTCTTTCATCGCCGTGGTGACCGGCACCGGCGCCTATACCCAGCAGGCCGGCGGCGACGGCGAGAAGGGGGCGTCCGGCAAGAACGGCGGCCATCAGGGCAAGCCGGGCAACGACACCGATTCCTGAAGCCTGAAGCAAGGGGGAGCAGCTTATGGGCAGCCAAATCCTGGGTCCGGTCGTGGCGCTCGCCGCCTGGACTTTGATCATGATGATCTGGCTCTATGCGACGCGCCTGCCGGCGATGCGCCGGGCCGGGATCTCGCTGAAGGGCAGGATCGGCGGCCGCGGCGCCGGGCTCGACGGCTTGGTCGAGGACCATGTCCAGTGGAAGGCGCATAACTACAATCATCTGCTGGAGCAGCCGACGCTCTTCTATGCGATCTGCATCGTGCTCGCGTTGATCGGCGGCGGCGACATCTGGATCAACGTCTGGCTGGCCTGGGCCTATGTCGCCTTCCGCGTGCTGCACAGCCTCGTCCAGGCGATCACCAATGTGGTGCGCTGGCGCTTCATGCTCTTCGCGCTGGCCTCATTCTGTTTGATCGGGCTGACCGTCCACGCCGGGGCGATGCTGCTGCACCACGACATCGCGCACGGGCACGGGCACCATTAGCGCGAGAAGGACGCGGCCAGCTCGACATGGGTCGACCAGCGGAACTGGCCGACCGGCTGCGCCCAATCGAGCCGGTAGCCGGCGTCGCAGAGCGCCTTCGCGTCGCGGGCGAAGGTGTTGGGGTTGCACGAGACGTAGGCGATGCGGGGCACTTGCGAGGCGGCGAGCGCGGCCGCCTGCTCCTTCGCGCCGGCGCGCGGCGGATCGAGGATCACCGCTTCGAAGCGGTTGAGCTCGGCGGCGTCGAGCGGGCGGCGGTAGAGATCGCGATGCTCGACGAAGACGCCCCGGCCCGTTCCTTTCAGCGCCAGCACCGCATCGCGCGCGCCTTCGGCCGCATAGACTTTCCCGGATAGCGC
>DATINU010000380.1:0-19145 GCA_035473955.1 Allosphingosinicella sp. | reverse complement strand
GTGACGAGGAACAGCTCGTTGCCGGTGAAATTGGCCGGCAGCAGACTCATGGGGAGCCCGGTCTGGTTGAACGGGATCTCGGTCCTCAGCGTCTGGATGAAGGTGCCGATATTCTTGTAGAACAGGCCGACCGCGAACAGCGATTCCGGCGCGAAATACCATTCGAAGCTCGCGTCGAGCGTGGTCGCGCGGAACGGATCGAGCAGCGGATTGCCGGTGGTGATCGAAAGCTGGCCGGTGGTGTTGATCGAGCCGCCCGGCGAGAGGTTGCCGAGCTGCGGCCGCGCCATCACCCGCGCCGCGGCGAGGCGGACGATGAAATCGTCGGCGACCTCGTAGGAAAGGTTCGCGGACGGCAGCCAATCGTCATAGGAACGGTCGACGACGGTCAGCGTGCCGCCGCCGAGCGCCTGATAGCCCGCCGCGCGAAGATCGGTCTCTACGTAGCGCAGGCCGATATTGCCGCGCAGGCGGCGCCCGCCGAGATCGAAGGTGAAATCGGCCTGGGCGAAGCCGCCCACATCCTGCTCGCGCACGTCGCGATTGTTGCCCCGGGCATTGCCGTTGGTGGTGCTGGAGAGCGTGAAGTCGCCCGGGCCGCCGGCGGGGCCGGACTGCAGGCAGTTGCAATAGATGTTGTAGAGTGCGGCGATCGCGCTGAGATCCGGGATCAGCCAGCTGGTCGGCGTGCCGCCGCCAAGGCCGAGGCCGCGGCCGAAGCCGGTCAGCGTGGTGGTGACCGCCGAGAGCGGGGTGCCGGGGGGCAGCGCCAGGATCGAGTCGGTCTGGTTGACCCGGCGGAATTCGAACGTGTGGAAATCATATTCGCGGTAGAACATCCCGCCCTTCAGCGTCAGCTGATCGGGAATCGCGTCCCAGGTGAAATCGCCGCGAAAAGTGGTGAAGCCGTTGTCCGCGCCCTGCGGCCGGATCCGGATTTCGGACGGAGTGATGTTCGCGGGCGTGACTCCGGCCGGCGTGCCGATGATCTGCCAGCCCGCGGTGCTGGCGACATCGAACGGATAGGTGATGGTCGGCTGGCCGCGGCTCTCGCGGAAGTCGATCGTATAGCCGTTGACGTTCGGCGCATCGAGCGTCGTCGTGGTCTGGACCGGGTTGCGGAAATTGGAGGTGGAGCGGCCGGCCAGCCAGGAGAAGCGCAGCCGATCGGTGATCTCCTGGTCCCATTGCAGCTGATATTGCCAGAATTTCGTGTCGAGCTCGTCGAACCGGGATTCCGAGCGGATGTCGACCCCGTTGAAGGTGCCGACGAGCAGATTGCCGTTCGCATCATATTCGGCGTTGACGACGCTGGTCTGCGGCTTGCCGCCCTGGGCGGCGGTGCGGCTGAACGAGATCGCCTCGAGGAAATCCTCCTGCCGCGTCGCCTGCAGCCGGGCGTGGAGCAGGTCGACGGTAAAGCGGGCGCCCTCCCAGGGCTCGGCCTGGAGCGCGAAGGTGACGCCGAGCCGCTCCTGCTCATGGGTCAGCCGGCCGTAGCGCGGCAGGCGCGGGTGGACGTTGGTGGCGAGGCTGGCCTCGTCATATTCGGCCTGGTTGCCCGGCGTATTGGGCAGGCGCGGGCCCGGCGTGAAGCCCGGAATGTTTGGATTGGCGCCGCAATTGGCGCCGCCCGTGGTCGGATTGAGCGGCACGTGGCCGACCGGCGAGCAGAAGCCGCCGACGCTGTTGCCGCCGTCCCAGCGGACCGAGCTGAACCCTTCCTCGAAGAGGCCGCGGCGGCTGTAGGCGACCGAGGCAAGCACGCCGAGCCGCCCGTCGAGGAAGCGCTGCGAGATCAGGAAGGCACCGCGCGGGTCCCAGTCGCGGGCGAGGTCGTTATAGCCCATCTGCCCGCTCATCGACATGACGAAGCCCGAATAATCGAAGGGCCGCGCGGTCTGCAGGTCGACGGTCGCGCCGAGCGAGCCTTCGTCCACCTCGGCCGAGGCGCTCTTGCGCACGGTCAGGCGGTTGAACAGCTCGGAGGCGAAGATGTTGAAATCGAAGGCGCGGCTGCGGTTGGCGCCGCCGGAGCTGTCGGTACCGCCGGTGGTGGCGAGCGCCTCGAGCTGATTCAACCGGACGCGGGTGAAATCGCCGCCGAGGCCGCGCACCGTGATCTGGCGCCCTTCGCCCGCGTCGCGGTCGATCGCGACGCCGGGAATACGCTGCAGCGATTCGGCGAGATTCTGGTCGGGAAAGTCGGCGATATCCTCGGCGACGATCACGTCGACGATGCCGGTGTCGTTGCGCTTGGCGCCGATCGCGGCGGTCAGCGACTGGCGAAAACCCGTGACGACGACGTTCTGCTCGTCTTCCGGAGGCAGGCCCTGCGCGTCGGCGGCGGCATCGGGCGCGGGCGCCGGCTGGCCTTGGGCCAGAGCAGGGGTGGCCGCGAGCACGGCGACCGAGGCGGCACCGAGCAGGCCGATCGTGAAGCGGCGGCGCGGCGCGTTGTCGAGCTTCGAAATCATTGCCAATCCTTCCAAACCCGGGGCCTTACGGCCCTCCCCTTTTCTTCTGACACCGGTGTCTAAACCAGCCCAAAAAAAGTCTGCGCACTTCGCGCCCTATGGTCGAAGGATGCTTTGGCCACGGGAGGCCGCCCCTTTTCCCTCTCCCAAGGTGCCGCGTTTGCCGCAGTCGCCTTTTCCGGTCGCCCCGTAAGTAACCGGTGTCATAACCAGTTCTGAGCCGAAGCCTCGCATCTGTCAAGACCGATACGGAGCCGTATCGGGACGGCCGTTCAAGTGCCCGGCTGGACATAGGGAATGGGGGCGAAAAGCTCGCGCTCGGCCCGGCGGGGATCGCTCTCGACATGCGGCGTTTCGCCGAAGATCATCGTCCGTCGCGCCGGCAGCGTGTAGGCTGGCCAGCCTGGATCGCCGGTGCGGGCGAAGCGCAAGAAAGCCTCCGCCAGTGCCCCGGTCCCGCCGAAGACCGGGGGGATGTCGGCGCCATGCGGGGCGGGCGACGGATGATCCAGCTGGTAGACATAGGCCGGCGCGCCCGCGCGGGCGCGTTCTTCCGCCTCGATGAGCTGTGCCCGCCAGCTGCGTCCCGCCGTGGTCGCCGCGTAGAAGACTTGCTCTGCTGAATAAGCCGGGAAGAGCCGCCGATATTCGGCGATCACCCATTCGGGATGGGCGTCGATGCGTAGCTCCGGCCCGATCCTCTCGGCAATATTCTCCCAGCCGAGGCCGGCGAGCTTCGGATGCCCCGGCGGGTAGAAGGCGCGGGTCTCGTCATGGGTGTTGCCGAGCAGCAGGGGGATGCGGTTCGATTGCGGGTTGGCGTCTGGCCAGAAGGGATGCCGGGTCAGCCATTTCATGTCGAGCACCGGGCCGAAATAGAGGCTGCCGCCGAGGATCGGATCGGTCGCACCGAGCCCCTCGACCAAGGCCTCGGTGGAGAGCGTGCGCAACGCCTCGGGCGAATCCACGCGAAGCGCCGAGAGGTAGGCGCGGGTGCGGGCGGTGGCGTTTTGCGGGCCGGAGGCGGTGACCTGCTGGCCGCTCATCGTCGCCGCGCGGTGGAAAAGGCCGGCGGCGGCAGGCATCCCCATCATCGTCGCGATCTTGGCGCCGCCGCCCGATTGGCCGAACAGCGTCACTTCGCCCGGATCGCCGCCAAAGCGCGCGATATTCTCGCGAATCCAGCGCAACGCCAGGATCAGGTCGAGCTGCCCGGCATTGCCGCTGTCGGGAAAGCGCGGATCGAGCCGGGCGAGATAGAGATAGCCGAACGCGCCCAACCGGTGCTGGAGCGTCACCACCACGACATCGTTCAGCGCCAGCCTGCCGCCGTCGAGCAGCGGATCGACCGCGCTCCCGGTCGAGTAGGCGCCGCCGTGGATATAGACCATCACCGGACGGCGCCGCGCCGGCGACGCTTCGGGCGTCCAGATGTTGAGATAGAGACAATCCTCGCTCGTCGGCGGGTAACGGTCGCCGCGCTGCGGACTGCTCGGGCCGAAGCGGTCGGCGGCGAGGACGTCGCCGATTGGCGGGGGTGCGGCGGGAGCCTGGAATCGCGAAGCAGCGCCGTAGCGGAGTCCGCGAAAGACCCGGACACCGCCCTCGCTGGTCCCCCGAATGGCGCCGAGGCTGGTGACGATCTCCGGTTCGGCGCCCCTGAGAATCGCCGGCGCAAGCGCCAGGCCCGCGAGCACGGCGCGGCGGCCGATTCTAGCGCCGGACGTCGCGCTCACCGGCCAGGAAGGCGTCGATATCGCGCCGGCCGAACAGGCTCGCATCGCCGGGCAGCGTATGCTTGAGGCAGGTCAGCGCCAGCCCGGCATGAACGGTCGCATCGAGATCCAGGCCCGAACGCAGGCCGTGCAGCACCCCGGCGGCGAAGGCATCGCCCGCGCCGATCCGGTCGACGATGCCCGCGACGATCATCTCCTCGGTCTGCGCCGAGCCGTCGCGGGCGTCGATCCGCGCCGCGATCCGGTGCGTCTCGGCGTCGGTGACGTGGCGCGCGGTCGAGGCGATATGCTTGAGCCCCGGAAAGCGTTCGAACGCGGCCTCGGCCGCGTCGCGGCGCCGGAATTCGCCTTCCCCTGAAAAATCGCGGCCGAGCAGCAGCGAGATATCGCGATGATTGCCGAAGAGAATGTCGGCGCGGGAGACCAGGTCGCCGAGAATTGCCGCCGGATCGCCGTCCCAGCGCGCCCAGAGCTGCGCCCGGAAATTGCCGTCGAACGACACCGTCACGCCCCGCACTTTCGCCGCTTCGGCCGCAGCGATCGCGGCATCGGCCGAGCCGCGCCCGAGCGCGGGGGTGACCCCGGAAAGGTGGAGCAGATCGGCGCCGTCGAGCAGCCGGCTCCAGTTGAACGCGTCCGGCCCTGCCGAGGCAAAGGCGCTGCCTTCCCGATCGTAGACGATGCCGGACGGTCGCAAGCCCGCGCCTGGCGAGAGAAAATAGAGCCCCATCCGCCCCGGTCCGGTCGCCACCCCCGCCGTATCGACGCCGTAGCGCCGCAACTGCCCCGCCGCGGCATCGCCGAGCGGATTGTCGGGCACCAGGCTCACCATCGCCGCCTCGTGCCCCAGGCGGGCGAGGCCGACCGCGACATTGGCCTCGGCGCCGCCGACATGGACGTCGAGGCGTCCATTCTGGAGCAGCAATTCGCGTCCCGGCGCGGCCAGCCTGAGCAGCAGCTCGCCGAAGGCGACGGCGCGGCCCATCAGCGCGCCAGCCAGCCCCCGTCCACGGCCAGGATATGGCCGTGCACGTAATCGGAGGCCGCCGAGGCGAGGAACACCGCCGCGCCCCCGATATCGCCCGGATTGCCCCAGCGCCCGGCCGGGATCCGCTCCAGGATCTGCCGGTTGCGGGCTTCGTCCGCCTGCAACTCCACGGTGTTGTTGGTAGCGATGTAACCGGGCGCAATCGCGTTGACGTTCACGCCCTTGCCTGCCCATTCGTTGGCGAGCGCCTTGGTGAGCCCCGCCACCGCGCTCTTCGAGGCGGTGTAGCTCGGCACCCGCACCCCGCCCTGGAAGCTCAGCATCGAGGCAATGTTGATGATCTTACCGCGACCCTTACCGATCATGTGCCGCCCCGCCTGCTGGCAGAGGAAGAACAGGCTGGTGAGGTTGACGTCGAGCACCGCGTCCCAATCCTCGGCGGTGAAATCGACGGCATCGGCGCGGCGGATGATGCCCGCATTGTTGACCAGGATATCGAGCCCGCCGAGCGTTTCCAGCACGGCCTCGACGATCCCGTCCGCGGCACGATCCTCGGCGACATCCGCCTCGATCAGCACAGCTTTGCGGCCGAGGGCTCGGATCTGCGCCTCGGTCTCCACCGCCATCGTCCGCCCGGCCAGCGCCACGTCCGCCCCCGCCCCGGCCAGCGCCAGTGCGATCGCCTGGCCGATGCCGGTGTTCGCGCCGGTGACCAGCGCGACCTTGCCGGCGAGATCGAAGGCCCCCGCGCTCATTGCAGCTGACAGATGTCGAGGACGTTCATGTCGGTATAGTCCTGATTCTCCCCCGCCATCGCCCAGATGAAGGCATAGGCCTTGGTGCCACTCCCCATGTGGATCGACCAGACCGGGGAGATCACCGCCTCCTCGTTCTGGACGACAAGGTGCCGGGTCGCCTCGCCTTCACCCATGAAATGGAAGACGCGGTCCTTTTCCAGATCGTCCAGTTCGAAATAGAAATAAATCTCGCTGCGCCGCTCGTGGATGTGCGGCGGCATCGTGTTCCAGACGCTGCCTGGGCGAAGCACGGTAAGGCCCATCACGAGCTGGGCGCTGTCGCAGACGCCGGGGATGACGAGCTGGTAAATGGTCCGCTCGTTGGATTCCTCGAGCGAGCCCCGCTCCAGCGCATTGGCCTGGGCGATCTCCAGCTTGCGGGTCGTGAACGCCTGATGCGCCGGGCAGGAGGCGAGATAGAAACGCGCGCCCTGCCCTTCGAAACGCACGTCCGTCGCGCCCATGGTGACGTAGAGGCAATCCTTGTTGCCGAGCGTGAACGCCTCGCCGTCGACGGTGACAATGCCCTCGACCGCGCCGACATTGACGATGGCGAGCTCGCGCCGCTCCAGGAAGGGACGGGCCACCGCGGACGCCGGCTCGGTCTGCGCGGGCAGTGCGACGGGCGCCGCGCCCACCGCCACCCCGCCGATCACGAAGCGGTCGGCATGGGTGTAGTTCAAGACGCACTCGCCCTCGCGAAACAGACCTTCGATCAGATAGCGGTCGCGCAATTCCTCGTTCGACACGCATTCCATCATATCCGGATGGGTCGCGTAATAGGTCCTCTCGAACATCCCGGCCTCCTGTTTCGGCCTTATGGGTAACCGGTGTCAGACCGCGCCGCAAGCGCCTCAAGCTTTGGGCGGCCCAACGCTGGCCCGGTGAATCAGCATGGAAGGGAGCATCGAGGGCTGCTCGCCGCCCGCGCCGATCATGTCGCCGACCAGCTTGCGCGCGGCGGCGCGAGCCATGGAGACGATCGGCCAGCGCACGGTGGTCAGCGGCGGCCAGATATGGGCGGCGATCGGCGTGTCGTCGAACCCGATCACCGAAAGCTCGTCGGGAATCGCGATCTCGCGTTCGCGCGCGGCATAGACGACCCCGGCCGCCATCTCGTCGTTGCTGGCGAAGATCGCGGTCGGGCGCGGCGAGAGATCGAACAGGCGGTGGGCGGCGGTGACGCCGGTTTCGAACGTGTAATTGCCGCCCGCGATCAGGCTGCGCGGCAGCTTCAGCCCAGCCGCCTTGACTGCGTCTTCGAACCCCAGTCGCCGCTCGCGCGCCGAGCGGAAACCGTCCGGCCCCTCGATCAGGCCGATCAGGCGATGGCCTTGGGAAATCAGATGGTCGATCGCCTCCTTCACGACCTCGCGGTCGTTGGAGGCGACCATATGTGCGGGGTCGTCGAGCTGAGCCGAACCCATTCGCACATAGCGGCAGCCGACCTCGTCGCAGAGCGCGGCCAGCGCGTCATTCTCGCTGATCGGCGGCAGGATGACGACGCCGAACAGCCGCTGGCGCTCCAGGAACAGGCGGACATCGTCGAGCATCATCGAGCTGTTCCGGTCGACCGGACGCACCACCATCTCGAACTCGGTGGCCTGGAGCGCCTCGAGGATGCCCTGCTGCATGTTCAGGACCATCTGCGCGTTCGGATTGTCGTGAATGAGCCCGATCAGGAAGTTGCGGCGGAGCGCCAGTGCGCGCGCCTGCGGATTGGGGATGTAGCCGAGCTCGCGGATCACCTTTTCGACCCGCTCGCGCGTCTCCTGATTGAGCAGGGGCGAGCGGTTCATCACCCGGCTCACCGTCTTCTTGGAAACTCCGGCCAGACGGGCGACGTCGTTGATGGTCGGCTTGCGGCCGCCATTCTCGTCCTTGCCGATCCCCTTCCCTGACATTCCAAAGCGCTTAGCGCGGCCTTGCGGCCCTTGCCAGCGGACTCTAGACACCGGTTTCCAGATGGCTGCAGCTCACCCCGCTTTGTCGATCGACGACATCATGGCCGCCGCGCCCGTGATCCCGGTGCTCGTGATCGAGCGGGTCGAGGACGCGGTGCCGATCGCCGAGGCTTTGGTCGCGGGCGGCCTGCCGGTGCTCGAAGTGACGCTCAGAACCCATGCCGCGCTCGGGGCGATCCAGGCGATGCGCGCCGTGCCCGGCGCGATCGTCGGTGCCGGCACCGTGCTGAGCCCGGACCAGTTTCGCTACGCCGCCGATGCGGGTGCGCGTTTCGCGGTCAGCCCGGGCCTGACCCGGCCGCTCGCCGAGGCAGCGCGGGACGTGCACCTGCCCTGGCTTCCGGGCGTGGCGACGGCGAGCGAGGTGATGCGCGCGCTCGATCTCGGCTTCACCCGCCTCAAATTCTTCCCCGCCATGGCCGCCGGCGGGCTTCCCGCGCTGAAGGCGCTAAGCGCCGTATTCGGCGATATCCGCTTCTGCCCGACCGGTGGCATCACCCAGGACAATGCCGCCGATTGGCTCGCTTTCCCCTCGGTCGCCTGCGTCGGCGGCAGCTGGCTCGTGCCGTCCGACAGACCCGTCGATCCAAAGGCGATCAAGGTCCGCGCCAAGGCCGCCGCCGCCCTCTCCCGCGCCTGAAGACCACGCTTTCGTCGAACAGCCGGTTGCTTATGACACCGGTTTCCGTTAGCACTCAAAAGAAAAAGCGGGAGAGCGTCCTTGTCCCTCGTCGAAGACCGCAGCCGCATTGCCGGCCGATTCCTCGCCGCGCGTCGCGCCGCGGCGGGGCTCGACGATTATCCGGGCGATTTCCCCACGAGCCTCGACGAGGCCTATGCGATTCAGGACGAAGCGATCGCCCGCTGGGGCCGCCCGGTCATCGGCTGGAAGGTCGGCCGCGTGCCTCCGCCCCTGATCGAAAGGTTCGGCACCGACCGGCTCGCAGGGCCGATCTTCGCGCAACAGTCCTCGCGCGGCAACGGCAGCGCGGTCGAAATGCCGGTCTTCGCCGAGGGCTTCGCCGCCGGTGAGGCCGAATTCCTGCTCAGAATCGGCACCGCGCCGCCCGAGGGCCAGACCGAGTTCACCCTGGACGAGGCCGCCGATCTGATCGGCGCCGTCCATGCCGGCATCGAGGTCGCCAGTTCGCCTTTGGGGCGAATCAACGAGCTCGGCCCGATCGCGGTCATCTCCGATTTCGGCAACAATAACGGCTTGGTCATCGGCCCCGAAATCCCGGACTGGCGCGCGAGCGGCTTCGAGCATTGGGAGGTCGCCACCGCGATCGACGATGAGCCGGTCGGCACCGGCCGCGCCACCGGCTTTCCGGACGGCGCGATCGGCGCGGCGCGCTTCCTGTTCGAGCTGATGGCGGTGCGCGGCATCGTGCTTTCGCCCGGCCAGTGGATCTCGTCCGGCGCGGTCACCGGCGTTCATCCGGCGCGGCCCGGCCAGCGCGTCGAGGCGCGCTTCGCCGAGGGCCTCGGCGTCGCCTGCACGCTCGTCGCCGCGCGGCCGGAATAGGATCGGGGAGGGACCGTCATGGCGGAAGCAGCGAATGCCACGATCGAGCGCGCCGCCGGCAGGATCGGCTCCTACCGCTGGATGATCGTGACTCTTCTCTTCGCCGCCACCGTCATCAACTACATCGACCGGCAAATGATCGGCGTGCTGAAGCCGACGTTGATGACGGATCTCGGCTGGTCCGAAGTCGATTTCGCCAACATCGTCTTCTGGTTCCAGACCGCTTACGCAATCGGCTATATCGGCTTCGGCCGGATCGTCGATCTGATCGGGGCGAAGCTCGGCTATGCGATCGCGTTCGTGATCTGGACGATCGCGCATATCGCCCATGGCGGCGTCCATTCGGTGACTCAGTTCGCCATGGTGCGGTTCGGTCTCGGCATTGGCGAGGCGGGCAATTTCCCCGCCGGCATCAAGGCGGTCACCGAATGGTTTCCGGTGAAGGAACGGGCCTTTGCGATCGGCGTGTTCAATGCCGGGGCCAATATCGGCGCGATCGTGACACCGCTTGTCGTGCCCTTCCTGGTCGTCGCCTATGGCTGGCGTGCCGCGTTCGTGATCACCGGCATCGCCACCTTCGTTTGGCTGTTCTTCTGGCTTGCCATGTACCGGCACCCCAGGGAGCACAAGCGCGTCCCCGCCTCGGAGCTTGCCCACATCGAGCAGGATCCCGTCGATCCGGTGACACCGCTCCCCTGGGCGCGGATTGCGACCAAGCGCGAGACCTGGGCCTATGCCATCGGCAAGTTCTGCATCGATCCGATCTGGTGGTTCTTCCTGTTCTGGCTGCCCGGCTATCTCGGCCAGCGCTACGATCTCGATATCCTGCAGTTCGGGCCGCCACTGGTCGCCATCTATCTGCTTTCCGATGTCGGCTCGATCGCCGGCGGCTGGCTCTCGTCGCGCTGGATCAAGGCGGGCAAGAGCGTCAATTACGCGCGCAAGATGACCATGCTGATCTGCGCCTTTGCGGTGACGCCGATCTTCTTTGCCCAGTCCCTGGACAATCTCTGGGCCGCGGTGCTCGTGATCGGCATCGCGACGGCGGCGCATCAGGCTTTCTCGGCCAATCTCTACACGCTCCCGTCGGACCTCTTCCCGAGGAGCGCCGTGGGCAGCGTCGTCGGCATCGGCGGTACCGTCGGCGCGGTCGGCGGTATGCTCTTCTCGCTCTATGTCGGGCAGATTCTCGACAAGGTCGGCAGCTACGCGCCAATCTTTATCGTCGCCAGCAGCGCTTATTTCGTGGCGCTCGCGGTCGTCCACCTGCTGTCGCCCCGGCTGGAGCGCGCGCGCCTCGACTGATAGGGCCGCGGCATGCCGCAGGACCCGGCCTTCTATCTGCTCGCCATTCCGGCCGTTTTGCTGCTCGGCCTCGCCAAGGGCGGGCTGTCGGGCATGGGGGCGCTCGGCATGCCCCTGCTCGCGCTCGCCATGGATCCGGTGCAGGCGGCGGGCATCCTGCTTCCGATCCTGATCGCGCAGGACGTGATCGGCGTCGCCGCATTCCGCAAGAGCTGGGACCGCCACGTCCTCGCCGTGATGCTGCCGAGCGCGGTGATCGGCGTCGTATTGGGCTGGTGGTTCGCGGCCTCGGTCTCCTCCCGCGCGGTGCTGGTGGCGGTCGGCGCGATCTCGCTTCTATTCGGTCTCTATCGGCTGTGGCTCGAGCGCGGCGGGCGGATCGCGGCGTCCGCGCGCTCCCCCGCCTGGATTGGCACCCTATTCGGAATCGCCACCGGCTTCACCAGCCAGGTCGCCCATGCCGGCGGGCCGCCGTTCCAAATGTGGGTGATGCCGCGCCGGCTCGATCGCGACGTGCTGATCGGCACCACCGCCATCTTCTTCGCCGTCCTGAACTGGATCAAGGTCCCCGCTTATGTCGCGCTCGGCCAGTTCACGCGGGACAATGCGCTGACCACGCTCGCGCTCCTCCCCTTCGCTTTGCTCGGCAGCCTCGCCGGCGTCTGGCTGGTGCGGCGGATCGAAATGAGCCGCTTCTACACGCTCGTCTATCTGCTGATGGTCGTCGCGGGCACGAAACTGCTCTGGGACGGGTTGGCGGCTTAATCGGTGGCAACAAAAAACCGTAACATAGATGTCGCAAAAGCGGCGCGGGCGATCGGCGCCCCGGCGGGGCGCGCATGGCGCATGAAGTCGAGTTGAAATTCGACCTTGAGCCGGGCGGCGCGACGGCGATCCGGCGCGCGCCCGCGCTCACCGCGGTGAGGCCCGAGAAGCGCAAGCTCGAAACCCTTTATTTCGATACGAAGGACGGCGCCCTGCGCCGGTCCGGCTATTCGCTGCGCGTCCGGCAATCGGGCGGCCAGTATGTGCAAACGGTAAAGGGCAAGCCCGCCGCTTCGGCCGGGCTGTTCGCCAGGCGTGAATGGGAATCGCAGGTCGCGCGCTTCGATTATGATGCGAAGGCGCCGAGCGCCGCGCCGCTCAAGCGCCTGCTCGCCCGCGCCAAGGGCAAGCTGAAGCCCGTCGTCCGCACTCAATTCCGCCGCACCGCCTGGCTGATCGAACGCGACGGCAGCCGGATCGAGGTCGTGCTCGACGAAGGCAAGGTCGCGAGCGGCGAGAAGGAAGCGCCGCTCTGTGAGCTCGAGCTCGAGCTGCTGAGCGGCAAGCCTGCCGCCCTGTTCGCGCTCGCCGAAGAGCTTGGCGAGGCGGCGGCGCTCCGCCTGGGCGTGCAGACCAAGGCCGAGCGCGGCTTCGCGCTCGCCGAAAAGAAACTGGGCCGCCCGGCCAAGGCCGAGCCGGTGCGCCTGAAGCCGCCGCTGACCGAGGCCGGCGCCTTCCAGGCGATCGCCTCCGCCTGCCTGCGCCATTTCCGCCTCAACGAGATCGCCTTGCGCGCGGCGCGCGACCCCGATGCGCTGCATCAGGCGCGGGTCGCGCTTCGTCGCCTGCGTTCCGCCCTCTCGCTGTTCCGCTCGACCCTTTCGGGCGAGGATTATCGCGAGATCCGCGAGGAGTTGCGCTGGCTGACCGGCCAGTTCGGCGAGGCGCGCAATCTCGACGTTCTGCTGGAGCGCTACGCCGACAGCAAGGCGCTGAAGGCCGAACGCGAGCGCGCTTACAAGCTGCTGATCGCCGCGCTCGATGGCCCGCGCGCCCGCGCCCTGATGCTCCGTCTCTCCCTCTGGATCGAATGCGGCGCCTGGCGCTACCGCCCGCGCGCGGCGCGCGACTTGGCCGGGCTTGCCTTCACGCAGCTCGACAAGCAATGGCGGAAGGTCCGCCGCCACGGCGGGGCCCTCGCCGCGCTCGACGCGGACGCGCAGCACCAGCTCCGGCTCGACATCAAGCGGCTGCGCTACGCCGCCGAATTCCTCTCCGGCCTCTACACCGGGCGCCCGCTCTCCGGCCGCCGGGACCGCTTCATCGCGGGGCTCAAGGCGCTGCAGGAGCAGCTCGGCCTGCTCAACGATTTGCGGATCGGCGCCACGCTGACCCGGCAGCTCGCCCCTGGCCTCAACCCCAGCCGGGCCGACGACGACAAGGCGGCCCGGGCCGCGATCCGCGCCGCCGAACGCGCCTACCGGCAAGCCGCCGCGGCCGCCGACTATTGGGAGCCGGCCACCGCCTGATCGCGCCTAGAAGTGGACGGTCATTCCAAGGCTGAAGCTGCGGCCCAGCCGATAGGAGTTGATGTCGATTCGGTTGTCCCCGGCCTGCTGGAATTCCTCATAATCGGTGCCGAGCAGGTTGCGCGCCTCGAACTTGAGCTCGGTACGGGCGCCGAAGAGGGGCACTTCCTGCCGCGCGATGAAATCGATGCGAACGCCCGGATGCTCGACGAAATCGGGCTGGCGGAGCAGCCCTTGGATCGGGCCGCGATTGGTGACGCGATCGCTCGCATAGGTGACCGCGAGGGTCAGTTGCGAAAGGCTGTCCGTGTCCTCGATGCCGATCTGGAGGTTGGCCAGGTGATCGGACTGGCCGGTGAGCGGGGCGCCGTCGCGGAACAGCAGGTTCGCGGCGACCGGCTGCAGATCCGGTCCCGTGATGATGCTGTCGTCCACGTTGAGACGCGACTGGGTGTAGGTGTAGTTGGCGATCAGAAGCAGCCGGCGTGTCTGCCAGAAGGCGCCGCCCAGCCCCGAAAGCGGGACATAGACCTGCGCCTCGACTTCGGCCCCGTACAGCTCGGCCTGCGGCGCGTTGGCGAAGCCGGTGCGGAGCTGCCCGCCGCCGGCGAAGAAGGCCGCCGCCTCGATCGGATTGTCGATGCGCTTGTAGAAGCCGGCGAAGCTGATCCGCTGATCGCGGGCGAAATACCATTCGTAGCGTGCTTCGAAGTTCAGCAGCTCCGAATCGGTCAGGAACGGATTGCCGGTGAACTCGCGGTCGGATTCGAAATCCTGGTAGATTTGCGGCGCCAGCTCGCGGAATTGCGGGCGGGCGATGGTCTTCGAGGCGTGCAGGCGGAATTGCATGTCCGACGTGAACCGCCAGGTGACCGTGGCCGCCGGCAGGAAGTAATTCTCCGCGATCCGGGTCGGCGTCAGCAAGCCCCCGCCGACCGGGATCACGGTCTGCACCGCCTCCTCGTAGCGTACGCCCGCCGTGGCGCGTAGCCCGTCCACGGGCTCGATCTCCACCTGGCCGTAGCCGGCATTGATCCTGAGTGCCGCCGCATAGGAGGCCGCGCCTTCCGCGCCGGAGACGTCGCGCAGCTGAATGTTGTAGGTGTAGATGTTGTAATCCGAGAGCAGGAAATCCGGCCGCTCCTGCGCGACCGTGACCGGCAGCGGTCCGCTCGGGCTGAAATATTGGAACTGGAAGCGCTCGGAATCGCGATCGACCCTTGTGTACGCATAGCCGGCCGAGAGCGTGATCGGCAGATCGCCTTCGAACGAATAGGCAAGGTCCGCGCTGCCGGCCCAGACATCCTCGCGCAGCTCGCTGAACGCGATATTGGCGAACTGGCCGCCGGAGGAGAGGTTGTTGACGTAATCGTCGATGTCGGTCTGGCTGACCGTCGCCGGATTGTTGTCGCCCAGATAGAAATAGGAAATGTTGCGCTCATAGGGGGATTCGCGCTGGGTCGAGGCGAAGGTACCGCGCAGGTCGACGCTGAAATTGCCGAAGCGGAATTCGCCGACCAGCTGCGTGTCGAGCAACTGGCGCTCGAACCAGTAGGTGTTCTGCTCGATCAGCGAATCGGGCAGGTTGGGGTCCTGGTCCTGGACCGAGCGATTGTAGCCCGAGGCAAGCCGCGCCTGCTTCAGCGAATCGCGAATGAAGAGGTTGGTCCAGCGAATCCTGTGCTCGCCGAACTCCGCGCCGACGCCGAGCAGGGCGTTGACGACGACCCGGTTGTCCGTGTTGATGGTTTCGAAGCTGGTCTGCGGCGTGCCGGCGAGGCCGGGATCGATCGAAGTCTGCTGGGCCGCGTCGCGGGTGCGCCATGTGTTCGAATAGCCCGCGGCCGCGACGAAGCCGATCCGGCCGCTGCCTCGGATCTCGGTCGAGGTGCCGAAGCTGAGGTCGCCGCCGCCGTTCAGCGGCGTGTTGCCCAGCCGCTGGAGCAAGGTGGTCGGCGCGTTGACCAGATTGGCGGCGAAATCGCGCCGCTGGGCCTCGGTCGTCGCGGCGAAGCTGCCCTCGCGCATCACCGTCGCCAGCGGGCCGGGAAAATCGCGGGTGCCGTCGTCGAAGCCGGTGGGATCGAGATCGCTGCCGAAATAGGAATAGCCGGTCTGCAGGCTGGTCTCGCTGTCGAAGGTGACGCTGGCGCCGACGTCGAAGAAGGTTTCGCGCGGCACCGCCGGGGTGGTGAGATTGATCACGCCCCCGCCGAACTCGCCGGGATAGTTCACCGAATAGCTCTTCTGCACGAGCGAGGAAGCGATCACGCTGGTCGGGAAGATGTCGAGCGGGACGACACGGCGCAGCGGCTCGGGGCTGGGCAAGGGCGAGCCGTTCAGCAGGGCCAGCGAATAGCGGTCGCCGAGGCCGCGGACGAAGACGAAACCGTTGCCGACCACGGAAAGGCCGGTGACGCGCTGCAGCGCTCCGGCAATGTCCCCTTCGCCGGTGCGAGCGATATCTTCGCTGGAAAGGACGTTGATCACCTGCGGCGTGCGGCGGATCGAATTGGGAATGCGCGTGCCGGTGACGATGACGTTGGAGCCGCCCGAATTGGCGCCGGGCGCGCTGATCTCGATCTGCTGCTCCTCGACCGGCTCTTCCTCGGGGGGGGCGGCCTCGGCCTCCACGGCCCCCGCCTCTGCCTCCGTAGGGCGCGCGGCTTCGGGTTCGGGCTGCGGCGTCTGGGCGAGCGCGATCCCCGGCGCGACCAAGGCGGTCGTGAAGACCAGGCCCCGGATCGTCAGCTTCTTCTTCATCAAATCGTCCCCCGTGAAAGGCGAGTCACGAGGGGCGGCAGCGTGCCGCCGCCCCTTCCATGAGGTGCGGCGGCGATCAGAAGATCGGCACGCTGAGGCAGCTGAGGCTCAGCGTCCCGAAGTTCGCGTAGCCCGCATTGCAGGTCCAGCCGGCATACCAGATGTCCGAGCCGTTCTGGACCGCGCCGATATAGGAGACCGCACTCAGCCGGTTCGGCGCCGCCGCGTTGACCGTGGCGAAGGTGTCGGCGTTGAACGGGGTCGGATCGGTCGCCGGCACCGCCGTCTCGTTGGCGCCGTTGATATAGGGGCCGGTGCCGGTCAGCGACGAAACGTGGGTGTCGCTGTTGTTGTTGGTGCCTGCGCCGAAAATGCCCCCAACCACCGCCGTAGTGACGTTGCCGTCGTTCCGGAAATTGGTCGGGCAGGCGAGCCGCACCGAGCGGAAGACCGGCTGGCCGAGATCCTGGAACGCGTTGTCGGCGGCCCGGGTGGTGGTGCCGGCGGTCTCGTCGATATCGTAGCAGGCGGCGGGGCTGACGATGACGCTGTTCAAGAGCGCATAATCGGTGCCGCCGCGATGCAGGATGGCGTTGCCGCCCGAGCCGACATGGTTCTGGACGGCGGTAAGGTTGGAGACGCGGGTATATTGCCGGGGCAGCGCGTCTTCGTTGCCGTTCGAATCGGCCTCGATGACCGAGTCGCCGTCGCCGGTCGGCTTCTGGACCGAAATGACGAACTGGATGGTGCCGCGATAGCCGAGATCGGTGTCGAGATTGTCGTCGTCGGCGCCGGTGATGACGAGGTGCTTTAGGTTCGGCCGGCCGCCGAAAATCTCGATGCCGTCGTCGGAGCTGTTGTGGATCTGGATATGGTCGATCGTGGTGTTGTTGCCGACGCCGCCGAGCGTCAGCCCCTGCAGCTCGTTGCCCGGCGCGATCGCGAAGCCCGAATAGCGGATCTGCACATATTGCAGCGTGCCGCTGTTATCGGTCGCGACGTTGCCGCCGTAGAGCGAGCTAGTCGTCCCCTCGATCACCTGTTGGCAGGCGACGTCGCCGCCCGGTACCGCGGTGTTGCAGTCCGAAATCGGCGCGCGGCCCAACAGGATGATCCCGCCCCACAGGCCCTGGCTCTGATCGGTCACCGTGCCTTCGACATTGCCGCGCGAGGTGAAGATGATCGGCGAAGCGGCGGTGCCGACCGCGAGCAGGCGCGAGCCGCGGTTGACGACGAGATAGTCGTTGCCCGAGGTCGCGAAGACGGTGACGCCCGCCTGGATGGTGAGGGTGACGGGATCGCCGCCCGCAAGGTTGCCGCCGCCGCCGACGTCGGTGCCGACATTGACCGGGCCCGAGAGCGAATAGATCACGCCCGGCAGACGCTGGACGGTGTAGTCGTCGCTGATCCGGCCCGAAAGCTCGCAATTGCGGAAGGCGGTGGCGACGACGCCCCGGTCGACCGTGCCCGCCGGGCAGGTCGCGGCCGGCGTGCCGCCGCCCGGTGCCGGTCCGCTCGGTCCCGTCGGACCAGTCGGCCCGCCAGGCGGCACCACGATCGTGCCCTCGCCGGGCGATGCGACGTCGTTCGGGCCGCAGGCGGAAAGCGGGATCAGGGTGCTGAGCAGGAGCAGGGCACGGAATTTCGGCATGGCGGGAACCCCCTTGATGGCGTGCAGGCGAATCGCCCGAGGGGCGCCGCCGATGCACCCGGAGCTAGAAGCGGGGGATGATATTTTTGTGACAGAATCTGGCGGATTATCTGTTTGTTTTTCGTAACTTGACTGTAGCTTTTGAGTCGCGCGAACGTAACTCTCCTGTCACAAACCCTGATCGCCGGGGGGCATACGCCGGGGGGCTTCGCAAAGCCGCTAAAGTGTGAGAAAGGCTCACGAAACGGGCCTGGGGTGGGAATAAGCTGGAATGGCATATTGGCAGACTTCGCGGCCCGTGGGCCTCGCGCAGGCTCGCGGCTTCGGCATGGCGGACAGCGAGCCCGTGCAGATCGGC
Organism: Allosphingosinicella sp.; assembly: GCA_035473955.1. Taxonomy (GTDB): domain Bacteria; phylum Pseudomonadota; class Alphaproteobacteria; order Sphingomonadales; family Sphingomonadaceae; genus Allosphingosinicella. The sequence continues at coordinate 1,287 of DATINU010000380.1, read as the reverse complement.
TGGGACCGGTTGTTCGCGCCCGTTTCGCCGGGCCCTCCGGCGCTGATCGCGCAGGGCAACAGCTATACCTTCACGCTTACCGACGCCAACAATCTGATCGGTGCCGATATCGAAGCGAAGATCGCGCTGTGCGCCAATTATGTGATCGATCTGATCAGCCATTATGTCTCCTGGCAGGGCACGCTCGATTTCACCGTCGTCATCCGCCCCGGCGGGGAATCGCCCTATCCCCAGGCCGACGGCATCCTGCCGAGCATCGCCCAGATCGCCTGGAACGGCACCGGCTGGGACAATCAGACGCTGATGGAGGCCCAGACGGGCATCGATGCCAACACGAACGCGCCCGATGCCGGCTGCACCATCTATCTCGCCGCCGACGGCACGATCCGCAATTACGGTGCGCCGGTCTGGTTCGATCCGAACCCGCAATTCGGCGTCGGCGCGGCGGTCCCGGCTGGCACTCACGATTTCGTCGGCATCTACACCCACGAAATCTTCCACGCGCTCGGTTTCTACCAGAGCACAGTGCAGTGGCAGCAGAGGATCCAGACCAGCGGGAACATGGCCTATTTCAACGGCGCGAATGTCGCGGCGCTGTACGGCGGCCCGCTTCCCTTCGTCGCCGGCTACGATCATTACGGCAATACCGCGATGCCCAACATTCCCATCAGCCGCGGGTTGATGTTCCAATATGGCAATTACGAGGGCAACAGGCTCGATATCGGCCGGATCGATCTCGCCGTGCTGGCGGACCTCGGCCACACCATCAAGAGCTATGACGGGCTCGCGCTGTTCGAGTTGATCGACACCCAGCCGAACCTCGCCGGCACCGCAGGCAACGACGTTTTGTACGGTGACTATCACGCCAATGCGCTGAACGGCCTCGGCGGCGATGACGTGATCATCGGTAGCCTCGGCGCCGACACGATGCGCGGCGGCCAGGGCAACGACACGATGTTCGTGGACAATGCGGGGGACGTGATCGTCGAGCTGGTGGGCGAGGGCTATGACGTGGTCGCGGCTTCGCTGAGCTGGACGCTGACCGCCGGTGCTCATGTCGAACTGATGACCACGGGCTGGATCGAGGGCACCGCCGTCATCAACCTCACCGGCAACGAGCTTGACCAGCAGATCTGGGGGAACGGGGTGGCGAATTTGATCTCGGGCGCGGACGGGGACGACACCTTGTTCGGCTTCGGCGGTTCGGACACGCTCGTGGGCGGCAACGGCAAGGACGTGTTCTTCGGCGGGGCCGGCGCCAATGACAGCCTGCAGGGCGGGCTTGGC
>DATINU010000379.1:0-7738 GCA_035473955.1 Allosphingosinicella sp. | reverse complement strand
TCGCGCCGATATCGGCCCAGGTGAGCGTCGGATAGTTGAAGATCGTGCTGTATTTGGCCTTGCCGCTGTGGAGCGCCTCGATTATCTCCTCGCGGCTCGTGCCGAGCGTCTCGGCGGCCGAATAGAGATAGAGGCCGTGCCCCGCCTCGTCCTGCACCTTGGCGAGCAGGATCGCCTTGCGGCGCAGCGACGGCGCGCGGCTGATCCAGTTCCCTTCGGGGAGCATGCCGACGATTTCGCTATGCGCGTGCTGCGAAATCTGGCGGGTGAGCGTGCGCCGATAGGCCTCGGGCATCCAGTCCTTGGGCTCGATGAACTCGTCCGCCGCGACCCGCGCCTCGAAGGCGGCGAGCTTTTCGGGGTCCTCGGTGGAAACGATCTTGGCCGTCTTCTGCATCTCGGTCGTATACATGCGGCTCTCCTGCAGGTTCTCTTCCTACCATTAATCGACCGATCGGTCAACGAATTCGGGGCGGCTTCTCCCCGGCTAAACGCGCAGACGGGCCGCCGAGTCGCATGCGCGAAAGCGGACAAAGTTTCGGGGTCCCAAGGCGGAAAATAGTTTCGAGGCCGGAGTCATCGTTTTCGCGGGAGTCGAGCGGAGGGCTAAGCAAAGGTCCATCCAGGCAGCATAGACGATCGGCGGCCTGTAGGAAAATCGATCCCGCCGCGGCCGTGGCGATCGGCTTGCGCGCGCGCGGCCCGGGGACTAGCCAAACGCCATGCGAGTGATCGGCGATTATGACGCGAACGGCTATGCCCACCTCCAGGGCCTGATCTCGCCCGAAGTGGCGCAGGCCTTCCTGCAGGGGCTGAAGCAGGACATGGGGCCGGACGCGATCCCGCTGAGCCGGGTGACCGAGCATGTGAACCTGCTCAACCGCCCGGCCTTCGAGGCCTATGGCCACTTCTACAAGCCGATGCTGTTTTTCCTCTGGGGCCTGACCCCGATCGTCAGCCAGATCGTCGGCCGCGACCTCCTGCCGACCTACGATTATTTCCGCCTCTACCGTGCCGGCGACGTCTGCAAGGTCCATGCGGACCGGCTTTCCTGCGAGCACAGCCTGTCGCTGACTTTGGGCTATAGCGAGAACAAGGCCTGGCCACTGGAAATCGGCAAGACGCGGCAGGACCCGAACGCGCGCGTGGACGAAGATTTCGGCGCCGAACAATTCGCCTCGGTGCCGATGCAGACCGGCGACGCGGTGCTCTATCAGGGCGTGCACCACCGCCACGGCCGCACCGCGCCGAACCCGAACCGATGGTCGGCCCACCTCTTTTTGCACTGGGTGGACCGGAACGGGCCGTTCGCCGATCAGGCCTTCGACGGGCGGCTGGATCCGGCGAGGGTCGACTTCGCGTTCAGCTAGAAGCGTCAGACCCGTTCGATCACCATGGCGATGCCCTGGCCGACGCCGATGCACATCGTGCAAAGCGCGTAGCGGCCGCCTTTGCGATGCAGCTCCTCGGTGGCGGTGAGGGCCAAGCGGGCGCCGGACATGCCGAGCGGATGGCCGAGCGCGATGGCGCCGCCGTTCGGATTGACGTGAGGGGCATCGTCCGGGACGCCGAGCTGGCGGAGCACGGCGAGGCCCTGGGCGGCGAAGGCCTCGTTGAGCTCGATCACGTCCATCTGCTCGACCGTCAGGCCGAGGCGCTGCAGCAATTTCTGCGAGGCCGGGGCCGGGCCGATGCCCATGATCCGGGGCGCCACGCCGGCGACGGCGGCGCCGAGGATGCGGGCGCGGGGCGTCAGGCCGTTGCGCTTGGCCGAGTCCTCGGTGGCGACGATCAGCGCGGCGGCGCCGTCGTTGACGCCCGAGGCGTTGCCGGCGGTGACGGTGCCGCCTTCCCTGACGATCGGTTTGAGCTTCGCCAGCGCCTCGACGCTGGTTTCGCGCGGATGCTCGTCGCGGTCGACGACGAGCGGATCGCCCTTGCGCTGCGGGATCTCGACGGGCGCGATCTCGGCGGCGAGCCGGCCATTGGCCTGCGCGGCCGCGGCGCGGCGCTGGCTGTCGACCGCGAAGGCGTCCTGGTCCTCGCGGGAAACGCCATAATCCCCGGCGACGTTCTCGGCCGTCTCGGGCATCGAATCGACGCCATATTGCGCTTTCATCAGCTTGTTGACGAAGCGCCAGCCGATCGTGGTGTCGTACATCTCGGCCTTGCGATCGAAGGCGGACGCGGCCTTGGCGACGACGAAGGGCGCGCGGCTCATGCTTTCGACGCCGCCGGCGACGATCAGGCTCCCCTCCCCGCTGCGGAGCGCCCGCGCCGCCATGGCCACCGCGTCGAGGCCCGAGCCGCAGAGCCGGTTCAGCGTCACCCCGCCCGCCGTCTCCGGCAGGCCGGCGAGCAGCCCCGCCATGCGCGCGACGTTGCGATTGTCCTTCCCAGCCTGGTTGGCGCAGCCGTAGATCACATCCTCGACCTCGCCCCAGTCGACCCCCGGATTGCGCGCGATCAGGGCCTTGATCGGATGCGCGGCGAGATCGTCGGCGCGGACCGAGGAGAGGCTGCCGCCATAGCGGCCGATCGGAGTGCGGATCGCGTCGCAAATATAGGCTTCGGTCATAACATCACTCCGTCATGCTGAACTTGTTTCAGCATCCATTCCGTGACCGCCGCGATGCGCGAAGATGGACCCTGAAACAAGTTCAGGGTGACCGTTGGGGGTCATTCTCCTTCGATCAAAGCCCCGCCAAGGCTGCGCGAGAAACCGGTGAATTCGGCGATGGCGCGGCCGTCTTCGGTGCGGACGCTGACGCGGGTGACGCCCGAACGGCCGACAAGCGCCGCCTCGCGGCCTTCGGCGATCAGCAACTCGCCCTCCCTCGCCTGATCGAGGAAGGTGATCGAAGCATTGGCGGCGACGGAGCGCAAGTTGCGGCCGTTGCAGACATAGGCGAAGCAGGTGTCGGCGAGGCTGAAGATCATGCCCCCGTGGGCGATGCCGTGGCCGTTCAGCATGTCGGCGCGAAGCCGCATCCGGATCCGCGCATAACCTTCGCGCGCCGCCTCGATCTCGATCCCCCAGGCCGGACCGGTGCCCTCCGCGGCGAGCATGGAGCGCGCGACCTTGTCCGCCGTCTCGTCTGCGTTCATGAGGGCGGCCATGGCTTACGAGACGATCGAGTTCAAGCTGGAGGCCGGGATCGCCCGCCTCACCCTCAACCGCCCCGACCGGCTGAACAGCTTCACCGTGCGGATGCACGAGGAGGTGGCCGACGCGCTGGGCAGGCTCGGCGACGCGCGGACATTGATCCTGACCGGCGCGGGGCGCGGCTTTTGCGCCGGGCAGGATTTGAACGACCGCGCGGTGGCGCCGGGCGAAGCGGTCGATCTCGGCGAGTCGGTGGAGCTTCGCTACAATCCGCTGATCCGCACCCTTACGTCGCTGCCGATGCCGGTGATCGCGCGGGTGAACGGGGTCGCGGCCGGCGCGGGCGCCAATATCGCGCTCGCCTGCGACATCGTGATCGCGGCGAAGAGCGCGAAGTTCATCCAGAGCTTCGCCGCCATCGGCCTGATCCCGGACAGCGGCGGCACCTGGGTGCTGCCCCGCCTCGTGGGCCAGGCGCGCGCGCTGGGACTGGCGTTGACCGGCGAGCCGCTGCCGGCCGAGAAGGCGGAGCAATGTGGCCTGATCTGGAAGGCGGTCGACGACGAGCAGCTCGACGCGGAGGTCGACGCGCTGGCCGCCCGCTTCGCGGCCGGGCCGACAAAGGGGCTGGCGCGGATCAAGAAGATGCTGCGCGAAAGCTGGGGCCAGAGCCTCGACGCGGAACTGGACCGGCAGCGCGACGCGATGCGGGAGCTGGGTTTTTCGGACGATTACCGGGAGGGCGTGGCGGCGTTCATGGAGAAGCGGCCGCCGAATTTCACGGGGAAATAGGCGCCATCCGGACGTGCTGCTCGAACGTGTCGAAATCGATGTTCGAGCCGCAGACGAGCACGCCGACCTTCCTGCCCGCCAACCGGGCCTTAAGCGGCCCGACCAAAGCCGCGGTGGCCGCGGCGGCGGCGGGCTCGACGGCCAGCTTCATCTCGCGAAAGAGCAGCGCCATGGCCGCGCGGATCGCGTCGTCGCCGACCAGGACGATCTCGTCGACATTGGCCCGGCAGAGGCCGTAGCTGTAGGGCAAGGCGAAGGGAGGCGCGAGGCTGTCGGCGATGGTCAGCACCTCGGCATGATCGACCGGCGAGCCTTGCGCGAAGCTGCGCGTCATCGTGTCGGAGCCGGTCGGCTCGACGCCGAAGACGAGGCAATCGGGCTTCAAGAGCTTGATCGCCGCCGAGGCGCCGCCGGCGAGGCCGCCGCCGCCGATCGCGATGATCACCGCGTCGAGATCGGGCACCTGCTCGAGCCATTCGAGCCCGAGCGTCGCCGTGCCGAGCGCCGTGTACGGCCCCTCGAAGGGATGGATGAACGAGCGGCCCTCGTCGCGCGCGATCGCCTCGACCATCTCGAAGGCGGTGCGGCCGTCCGGCGCGATCACCACCTCGGCGCCAAGCGCGCGGCAGGCGGCGACGCGCGCAGGATTGGCCGAGCCCATCATCACCACCTTGGCCGAGCTGCCGAGCGCGGCGGCGGCATAAGCGGTGGCGATGGCGTGGTTGCCGGCGCTGACCGCGCAGACGCCGCGGGCGCGTTCGTCCGGCGTGAGGCGCAGCATCTTCGAGGTCGCGCCGCGCGCCTTGAAGGTGCCGCTCTGCTGGAACAGTTCGAGCTTGAGATCGACCCGCGTGCCCGGCGCCAGCAGCGCCTCGATCTCCCGCCCGCGCCAGTCGTGGACCGGCGTGCGCACCACGTATGGCGCGATCATCTCGCGGGTTTCACGGATCTCTTTGAGGGACAGGCGGGGAGCCGGTTCGGTCATGCCCAACCTTTAGGCCCACCCGTCATTCCAGCGAAAGCTGGAATCTCTTTTCTTTTGAAGGCAGGGAGATTCCAGCTGTCGCTGGAATGACGAGAAAGAGCCCATGAAGACCCTGAAGCTGCTCAATTATGCCGCCGACCAATGGGTGCAGGGCGACGGTTCGCTCGCGCCCGTGCTGAGCGCGGTGACCGGCGAGACGATCGCGGAGACGGGGAGCGGCGGGCTCGATTTCAAGAACATGCTGGATCATGCGCGGAATGTGGGCGGGCCGGCGCTCAGGGCGATGACCTTCCACGAGCGGGCCTGGCTGCTGAAGGACCTCGCCAACGCGGTGATGGCGCGCAAGGAGGAATTGTACGAGCTCAGCTACGCCACCGGCGCGACGCGCACCGACGGCTGGATCGACATCGAAGGCGGCGCGGGGACGCTCTTCTCCTTCTCGTCGAAAGGCCGGCGCGAGCTGCCGAACGGCAAGGTGCTGATCGACGGCGCGATGGAGCCATTGTCGCGCTCGGGCAGCTTCGTCGGGCAGCATGTCTATACGCCGCTGCAGGGCGTCGCCGTCCATATCAACGCCTTCAACTTCCCGGTCTGGGGGATGCTCGAGAAGCTGGGGCCGACCCTGCTCGCGGGGGTGCCGGCGATCGTGAAGCCGGCGAGCGCGACCGGCTATCTGACCGAGGCGTGCGTCCGGATCATGCTGGAGGCGGGCGTGCTGCCGAAGGGCGCGCTGCAGCTGATCATGGGCGGGGTAGGCGATCTGATGGACCACCTGACGCTGCAGGATGTGGTCAGCTTCACCGGCTCGGCGGCGACCGCGATGAAGCTGCAGACCCATCCCGTGATCGCGCGGGAGAGCGTCCGCTTCGTCGCCGAGCGGGACAGCCTCAACGCCTCGATCCTCGGCCCCGACGCCGGGCCGGGGACGCCGGAATTCGATCTCTTCATCAAGGAAGTGGCGCGGGAGATGACGGTCAAGGCGGGGCAGAAATGCACCGCCATCCGTCGGGCGATGGCGCCCGCCGAGCATCTCGACGCGGTGCAGGAAGCGCTGTCGGAGAGGCTTGCCAGGGTCAGGATCGGCAACCCCCGGGACGAGGCCACGCAGATGGGGGCGCTGGCGAGCATGGACCAGCGAGACTCGGTGCGCGAGGCGGTGGCGGAGCTGGCGAAATCGGCGCGGATCGTCGCTGGCGATCCGGATGCGGCGCCGGTCTCGCAGGGGGCGTTCATGCAGCCGATTCTCCTGCGCTCCGACGACCCCTGGGGCTCTCCCGCAATCCACGATGTCGAGCCGTTCGGCCCGGTCTCGACGATCATGCCCTATCGCGATTTCGAGGACGCGATCGCGCTCGCCAATCGCGGCATGGGCAGCCTGGCGTTGTCGCTGTTCACCTTCGACGAAAAGGCGGCCGAGGATTTCGTGCTGGGCGCGGGCGCCTATCACGGCCGGATGGTGATCCTCGACCGGACCAGCGCCAAGGAATCGACCGGGCATGGCTCCCCCCTCCCGGTCCTCGTCCATGGCGGTCCCGGCCGCGCGGGCGGCGGCGAGGAGATGGGCGGGGTGCGCGGCGTGAAACATTATATGCAGCGCACCGCCCTCCAGGGCGGGCCGGAGGTGCTGTCCAGGATCATCGGGCAATGGCTGCCCGGCGCGGACAAGGTGGAGGGCGGCGTCCACCCTTTCCGCAAGCGCATTTCCGAGCTGGAGATCGGCGATACGCTGAAGACCGCGAGCCGCATTGTCACGCTCGCGGATATCGAGCATTTCGCGCAGTTCACCGGCGACAATTTCTACGCCCATATGGACGACGAAGCCGCCAAGGCCTCGCCGATCTTCGGCGGGCGCGTCGCGCACGGCTATCTGATCCTCAGCTTCGCCGCCGGCCTGTTCGTCGATCCCGATCCGGGGCCGGTGCTGGCCAATACGGGCCTGGAGACGTTGCGCTTCCTCACCCCGCTCTATCCCGGCGATGCGATGCGGGTCGAGCTCACCGTTAAGGCCAAGTCCATCCGCGATTCGGAAAAGGGCGAGGTGCGCTGGGCGGTCGAGGTCTTCAATCAGAAGGACGAGACCGTCGCCACCTACGAACTCATGACGATGAACGTGCCGTGATGCTGCAAGCCCTGTTCGCCATCCTGCTCGCCGTCGCGGTCCAGCCGCCGGCCGCGCCCGCGCCCGCGGCGCCCGAGCCGCCGGTCTACGACTATCGAATCGTCGCGACCTACCCGCACGACCGCGAGGCCTATACGCAGGGGTTGGTCTACCTGGACGGGCAGATGCTGGAGAGCACGGGGCGGACCGGCACCTCCTGGATTCGCCATGTCCGCTTCGAGGACGGTCACGTCCTCCGCCAGATCGCGATCCCGCCCGAGCAGTTCGGCGAGGGGATCGTCAATTGGGGCAATCAGATCGTCTCGATCACCTGGACGAGCGGCACCGGCTATCGCTGGGACTTGCACAGCTTACGCCGGCTCGGCGAATGGCATTATCAGGGCGAAGGCTGGGGCCTCACCCAGAACGGCACCGACATCATCATGAGCGACGGCACCAACGAGCTGCGCTTCCTCGATCCCGCCACGCTCGCCGAGCGCCGCCGCATCGCCGTCACCATCAACGGCCGCCCGGTCGCCAATCTCAACGAGCTCGAATGGGTGCATGGCGAGGTCTTCGCCAACGTCTGGATGTCGCCCTACATCGTGCGCATCGATCCGGCCTCCGGCAACGTCACCGGCGTGATCGACCTCACGCCGCTGGTCGCCGAGAACCGGAGTGACGAGGACGGTGTCCTCAACGGCATCGCCTATGATGCCGCGCGCGACCGGCTGTTCGTCACCGGCAAGCTCTGGCC
>DATINU010000378.1:0-10646 GCA_035473955.1 Allosphingosinicella sp. | reverse complement strand
CCGGCCGGACACCGCGGCGGCCTCCGCGTCCCAGGCGAACTCGCCGGGGTGAAGCCAATGGGCGATCTGCAGTTCCCGGGTGACGTGGATGTTGGAGAGCGTCGCCGTGACGTCGCGCGTCGCCTGCGGAGCCGGCGCGGGCGCCGGAGCGGCAACCGCCGCCGGCACCGCGACCGCGGCGAGATCGTAGGCAAGGGGCTCGGCGGCCGCGGAAGAGGGCACCAGGACCGCCAGCGCTCCGCAGAGCATGAGCCTCCCCGCCTGCCGCATGTGATCGAACATGAATCCCGCCTCCGCTCCGCCCTGGAGCAAAGGCTTTCGCGCTTCGAAACGGCCCCGCGCAAGCGGCCAGAATCGGCTGTCTCCCGGGGGGACAAGTGGGTGCGTATTTCTTCCGCGCCGGCAACCGGCGTTTAAGGATGATCTGCTAGGAACGGCCCCTACGGAGGAAGCGCTTTGGCCAGACTGATCGTGATGCGCAAAGGCGGCGGCGGCATGGTCGCCATCAACCCCGAGGCGGTCGCCTTCATCCGCTCGGCCACGGGCGCCTTCACCGACGTCTTTCTCAGCGGCCAGCAGGTCGCGGTGGAAGGAACGTTCGAGGACGTAGTCCGCCAGCTATCGACGCCCGAGCGGCGCGCATCCGAATCCCCCGGGCAGCAGCCAGCTCCGGGCGGCTTCTTTCCGCGCTAGGCGGCGCGCGCGGTTTCCACGGCGGGCGCGGGCGGCGCGCCGGCGGATGCCTCCGCCTTTTGCGTCAGCGTGGTCAGCGACAGGAAAGCCAGCACGACCGTGAGGATCCAGCTGCCGACGATGCGGCGGCGATCGGGGGCGGATTGGGTGCGGGCAGTCATGGAAATGGCTCCTGAATTGGGTGATTCGCGGGTGGGATGCGGCGCGAATAAGGCCTCGACGCGATCGCGGTCGGTGACAAAAACCACATTCCGCCGTTAAAGTTGAACATTGACTCAGGTTTCAGTTGGAGCCATTGGTGTCGCCGGCAGCAGAACCCCGAACAGGGGCGGCAATGCCGTGGGAGGGGTTTTGGACGCGCTCACCGCTTCGGACGGAACGAAGATCGCTTATCGCGACACCGGCAACGGCACGCCGATCGTGCTGCTGCACGGGCTGATGGCGCATGGCGGCTTTTTCCGCGCGCAGGACGAATTGGCCCGCGACCATCGCGTCATCACCCTGGACCTGCGCGGCCACGGCCAGTCCGGCGGCGGCAACGGCATCGGGCCGAGCGTCGAACGGATGGCCGCCGACGTCGCCGAGCTCGCCGAGGCGCTGGACCTTCAGGCCGCGATCGGCGTGGGCTGGTCGCTGGGCGCCACCATCCTGTGGCACGTCCTTTCCGGCCCGGCCGCCGCGCGCTTCGCCGGCGCCGTCGTCGTCGACATGACCGCGCGCGTGAAGAACGACGCCGAATGGGACCTCGGCCTCTCCCCGGAGGCTTGCGAGGCGCGCAGCCTCGCGATCCGCGACGATTTCGAAAGCTTCGCGCTTTCTGCCGGCCAGGCGATCTTCGCCCAGCCGCTGGCGCCCCGGCACCGCAAGCTCGCCGACTGGGCGAGCCTCGAATTCGCCCGCAACGACGCGGGCGCGATCGGCTCGGTCTGGGCGAGCCTGGTCCGCCAGGACGTCCGCGCCCTGCTGGAGCGGATCCAGCACCCGACCCTGATCGTCCACGGTGCGCAGAGCAGCCTCTACGGCGACGACACGGCCGACCATCTGGTCGCCGCCCTCCCCCATGCCCGCGCCGTCCGCTTCGAGGGCTCGGGCCACGCCCCGCACCTCGAAGAACCCGAATTGTTCAACGCCGTCATTCGCGATTTCGCGGCGCGCCTGTCGCCCGCCGCCCTCAATGCCGAATCCCAAGGAGAAGCCTCATGACCAAGACCCTGACCAGCCTGAAGCTCGGCACCGCGCTCGCCGCCTTGACCGCCTTCGCCGGCCCCGCCTTCGCGCAGGATGAGCCCACCCCCGTGACCACCCTCACCCAGGAGGATCTGGAACAGGCCGACACCGGCGGCGCCGACCAGAACGTCACGGTCACCGCGCGGCGCACCGAGGAGAGCCTGCAACGCGTCCCCGCCTCGGTCTCCGCCTTCAACGAGCGAGCGCTCGAGCGCATCCAGGCGCAGGACCCGACCGGCCTGCAGGGCGCCGTGCCGAATCTCAACATCGTCCAGGGCCGCGGCTCTTCCAACGCGATGAACATCTACATTCGCGGCATCGGCCAGCCGGACGCGCTGCAGACCTTCGATCCGGCGGTCGGCGTCTATGTCGACGGCGTCTATTTCAGCCGCATCCGCGGCACCCAGTTCGATCTGCTCGATCTCCAGCGCGTCGAAGTGCTGCGCGGGCCGCAGGGCACGCTCTACGGCAAGAACACGATCGGCGGGGCGCTCAGTTTCGTCACCCGCCGCCCGGGCAACGAGCTGCGCGGCGAGGTCACCGCCACTTACGGCTCCTACAACCAGATCGAGCTGCGCGGCATCGTCTCGACGCCCCTGAACGACACGATCGGCATCGGCATCGCCTTGCTGCATGCGCAGCGCGACGGCTATGTCGAGGATCCGGTGCTCGACCGCGACTATAACGACCGCAATACCGAAGCGGCGCGCGTTCACCTGGCGATCACGCCGTCCGCCAGCTTCCGCATCGACCTCGCCGCCGATTATACGCAGGACGATGCCCATCTGAACGTCGGCCAGCCGCAAAATTCGCTGACCTATCTGGTCGGCGGCGGCACCGCCTTGGTGCTGCCGCTCAACCCGACCACCTACAATTTCGAGACGCGGACCACGCCGAGCCTGCCCAATTCGACGCAGCTCAAACATTGGGGGCTCTCGTCCAACATCGCGTTCGACGTGACGCCCGAGCTGACGCTGCGTTCGATCACCGGCTATCGCGATCTCAACACCGACGATTATGTCGACATCGACGCCACCGAGCGCGAGATGGGCGACGTCTTCGTCGGCGTCGACCAGAACCAGCTCAGCCAGGAATTCCAGCTGGCCTATACGGGCGAGCGGCTGACCGCCGTGGCCGGCCTCTTCTACATGCGCGAGCACATCATCTCGCACCAGGAGGCCTATGCCGACGACCTGGTCGGGCCGCTGCTCGGCAACCCCACCTTCACCCGTACGATCGACGACGATCTCGTCACCAAATCCTATGCGGCCTATTTGAATCTCAGCTTCGCGATCACGCCGGAGCTGAGGCTCTCGGCCGGCGCCCGCTACACGCACGAGACCAAGGACTATTTCCGCACCACCTCGACCTTCTCGTCGAGCCCGCTCCTGACCAGCGTCGCGCCGTTCCTGTTCGACGTGAACGACGACTGGAACAATTTCTCGCCCATGGCCTCCCTCGATTACAGCTTCGCGCCGAACGCGATGGCCTACGTCCGGGTCGCCCGCGGCTTCAAATCGGGCGGCTTCAACGGCCGCGCCAACACCGTCGCCGAACGCACCCAGTACGAGCCGGAGACGGTGACCTCCTACGAAGCCGGCATCCGCTCGACGATCGGCGGCGAGGTCCGCCTCAACGTGACCGGCTTCATCAACGACTATCGCAACTTCCAGGCCCGGGTTTCGGGCACCGGCACCGACCCGGTCACCAACCTGCCCTCCCCGGTCCTTTCGGTGATCAACGCCGGCCGGCTCGACATCAAGGGCTTCGAGGTCGAAGCCGCCTGGACGCCCGGTCCGGGCATCCTGCTGGATACGCAGATCGGCTATCTCGATGCCGAATATGACGAGTTCAACGATGTCCGCTTCCCGGGCGGCAGCCGCGCCTTCCAGACCCCGGCCTTCGCGCCGCACTGGACCTGGCGGCTCGGCGGCCAGTACGAATCGCCGATGCCCACCTCGTCGGGCAATATCGGCTACATCACCCTGGGCGCGCAGCTCCGCTATCGTTCGCGTCAGGCGCTGGCCGTGGACAATACCTATTTCGTCGGCGGCGTCGGCACGACGACCCCGGTCGACGGCCTCTTCCAGGACGGCTACGCGATGGTCGATGCACGGCTCGTCTACGAGAGCAACGAGCGGAACTGGAACATCGGCCTCTATGCCAACAACATCTTCGATCAGCTCTACAAGACGGACGGCCAGGAATTCTCCAACATCGGCTCGATCCGGACGGTCTATTACGGCGCCCCGCGGACGCTCATGGTCCGCGCCGGCTTCCGTTTCTAGGGAGCGCCGATGAGCGCGGGGAGCAGGCGCGGCGAGACTCGGGACATCGGTCCGCGAGTCCTCGTCGTCCTGCTGCTCGCCTACATCTTCAACTTTATCGACCGCAACATCATCGGCGTTCTCGCGGTCCCGATCCGCGAGGAATTCTCCTTAAGCGACACCGCGCTCGGCGATCTCGGCGTGGTCTTCGGCATCTTTTACGCGACGATCGCGATCCCGATCGCCTGGCTGGCCGATCGGCGCAGCCGGGTGAATATCATCGCGATTTCGGTCGGGCTCTGGAGCCTGTTCACCGCCGCCTGCGGGATGGCGCAAAACTATACGCAGCTGGTGGTCGCGCGGATGGGCGTCGCGGTCGGCGAGGCGGGCGGGATCGCTCCCTCCTACGCGCTGATCGCCGATTATTATCCCAAGGCGAAGCGGGCGCGGGCGCTCGCTTTCTTCTCGCTCGGCATCCCGATCGGCTCGGCGCTGGGCGTCTTCTTCGGTGGCTGGCTGGCCGCGAATTCGAGCTGGCAAGCCGCCTTCGTCATCGTCGGCGTCATCGGGCTTCCCGCCGCCCTGCTCATCAAGCTCCTGGTGCCCGAGCCGCCGCGCGGCCGCTTCGATCCGGGGCCGCCCGCCGCCGCGCCGCCGCTTGGCGAGGTGGCGCGGACGCTTGTGCGAATCCCCAGCTTCTGGCTGCTCGCCTTCGGCGCCGCCTCGGGCTCGGTCCTCGGCTACGGCCTGATCTTCTGGCTGCCCAGTTTCTTCGACCGGAGCTTCCATCTCAGCCAGACCGAGATCGCGCTTTATTACGGTTCGATCGTGCTGGTGGGTGGCGTGGCAGGCACGCTGCTCGGCGGCTGGATCGGCGATCGAGTCGGCCCGGCCCGGCCCGCGGCCTATGCCCTGATCCCGGCGGTCTGCTTCTTGATCACCGCCCCTGCCTTCGCCTTGGGCGTGCTCGCGCCCAATCTCTGGCTGGCCTGGCTGTTGTTCACGCTCGGGCAAATGACCGCGCTTGCCTGGCTCGGCCCGATCATCTCCGCCGTCCAGCATATCGTCGCGCCGGCGATGCGGGCGACGACCTCGGCCGCCTTCCTGTTCATCAACAATCTGATCGGCATCGCCTTCGGGATCAAGTTCCTGGGCTGGATGTCGACCCGCCTGCGCGACTCTTATGGTGAGCAGTCTCTGAAATATTCGATCCTGCTGGGTCTCGGCTTCTACCTGCTGAGCGCCGCCATCTATTTCGTCGCCTCGCGCCGGCTGGCGAAGGACTGGGTGGCCTAGGCGGGGCAAATCCGCCATGCTGGCCCCATGAAATGGCTGCTTCCGCTTGCCATCGCATTGGTGCAGGCGCCCGTCGCGCCGGAGCCGGCGCCGGTCCACCGGCTTTTCCTGTTCCTCTACCGGCCCGGCCCCGCCTGGCAGGCCGGCGTGCCGATGGCCCGGCAGAATCTGCGCGATCACGCGGCCTATCATGCCCGGCTGGTCCGCGAAGGGCGCAGCTTCGCCGCGGGCGGCTATACGGGTGAGGACGGGGGGATGGCGATCGTCCGGGCGGCGGACATCGAGGAAGCGCGGGCCATGCTCGCCGCCGATCCGGCGATCCGCAACGGGGCGTTCGTCGCCGAAATCAGGCAGTGGACGCCCCGCTTTTACGGCGATGCGCCGCTGGCCGAGCGGCCGCGCTAGGTCGCGAAGCTGGGATCGAGCCGGTAGGCCTTGCGGAGCAAGGCCGGCCAGGCGAGCATGTTGGCGCCCAGCTTCAGGCTCGCCTTGCCCATTTGCGCGGCGAGCTCGGGCGCGCCCTGGGGCGGGTTGGAGATATTCTCCGGGCCGGCCGACAGCGCCTTGATCTGCGCCTCGCAGGCGCGCTCGAGGAAGTAGATTTTGAGGAACGCCTCGCCGACCGTCTCGCCGACCGCGAGCGTGCCGTGGTTGCGAAGGATCATCGCGCCCTTGTCGCCCATGTCGGCGATGATCCGCTCGCGCTCGTCGAGATCGACGGCGACGCCCTCATAATCGTGATAGGCGATCTCGCCGCGGATCAGCATCGCGGTCTGGGTCAGCGGCATCAGCCCGTCGGCATGGGCGGAGACCGCCTGGCCGTCGGGCGTATGCAGATGGATCACGGCATGGGCATCCTCGCGCGCCATGTGCAGCGCCGAATGGATGGTGAAGCCCGCCGCGTTGGTGATGAACGGCGTCGGCTCGACCGGATTGCCGTCCATGCCGACCTTGACGAGGCTGGAGGCGGTGACCTCCTCGAACATCAGATTATAGGGGTTGAGCAGGAAGTGATGCTCCGGACCCGGCACGCGCGCCGAAAGGTGCGTGAAGATGACGTCGTCCCAGCCGAAATGGGCGACGAGCCGGTAAGCGGCGGCGAGATCGACGCGGATCTTCCATTCCTCGGGGCTCACCTTGTCCTGCATCGGCGGGATCTCCACCGTCGAAAGCGCATGGGCATCGGCCATAGTGCGGGCGATTGCGTCGACACGTCCCATCGAGATTCTCCTGCTTCGCGCTGTCTTAGCCGCTTGCGGTCTCGGGCGCGACCCTGTCGGGATGCGCGGCGGCGAAGGGCTCCAGCGCCGTTGCCTCGGCATCGCAGCCTACAAGGGTCGGATAGGGCGACAGGTCCACGTCGAAGCGGCGCGCGTTGAACATTTGCGGGACCAGGCAGACGTCCGCGGTGGTGACGCTGTCGCCGTAAAGGAAGCGGCCGGCGCGCGGGGCGGCGAGCGCCTCCAGCGCTTCGAAGCCTTGGCGGATCCAGTGCCGATACCATTCGTCGCGGCCGGCCTGGTCGATGCCGAGCGCCGTGAGCCGCTTCAACACGCGCAGGTTGTTTATGGGATGAATATCCGCCGCGATCGTCAGCGCCAGCGCGACGACATGGGCGCGCTCGTCCGTATCGGCCGGCAGCAAAGGCGGCTCGGGCATGACCCGATCGAGCCAGCCGATGATCGCGAGGCTTTGCGTGATCCTGAGCCCGTCCGCATCCAGCATCGGCACGAAGCCTTGCGGGTTGCGCCCCCGATAGGCCTCGTCCTGCTGCTCGCCCTCAAGCAGGTTGACCGGCACACGGTCGTAAGGCGCGCCCTTGAGATTGAGCGCGATCCGCACCCGGTAGCTCGCCGAGGAGCGGTAATAATCGTAGAGGGTCAGCTTCATGACCGCCGCATCTTAGCGGCGCGGCAGGGGGAGCGCCATGGCGGGCAGCGGCATCTGGGCGAAGATCCACAAATGGCTGGCGCTGGTGATGGCGCTCCAGATCCTGTTCTGGTTCGCGAGCGGGCTCTTTTTCGCTGCCTTTCCGATCGAGCGGGTCAGGAGCGAGCATGCGATCGCCGCGCAGGCATCGGCGCCGGTGGCGCTGGATCAGGCCTCGGCCGGGCTGCAGCGGCTGTTCGCGGCGGGTGTGGCGCCCGGCGAGAAGGTGGAGTTGCGCACCCTGCTGGGCCAACCGGTGGCCCTCATCACGCCGCGCGAGGGGCGACCGCGGCTCTACGACCTCGCCGCGGGCCGGCCGCTCTCGCCGATCCCGATGACCTTCGCGGCGCGGATCGCCGAGGCCGACCATCTGGGCGAGGCACGGGCGGCCCGCGTGGAACGGATCACCGAAAACGACAGCGAGTATCGCGGCGCGCTCCCCGCCTGGCGGGTGGATTTCGCCGACGGCGCCAATCGCTCGCTCTACGTTTCCGCCGACAGCGCCCTGGTGACGGCGCGGCGTTCGACGCTCTGGCGGGTCTACGATTTCCTCTGGGGCCTGCACATCATGGACTGGCGCGGGCACGAGGATTTCAACACGCCGCTCCTGATCGGCGCGACCCTGCTCGGGCTTATCGTCGTGATCGCCGGGATCGTGATGTTCCCCAGCCGGCTCGGCCTCACCGCCTGGTGGAGGCGGCGGCGCGCTAGTCGACGCGCAGCCTGACGAAGAGCATCGCCCCGTCCGGGTCGCCCGCATAAAGCGGCTCCAGCGCCGAGGGCACGAAGTTCAGCGCATATTGCGCGCCGAGGCCGAGGCGCACGTGCTCGCCCAGCCGGACATCGCGGATCGCGCCGAGCGAGACCTTGCCGACAGCGTAGAGCGGCCCATGATGGCCGCCGGCGAAGGTGAGCTCGTTATTCTGCGCATATTCGGCGCGGCCGTAGAGCGTCCACAGGCCGAGCCCCACCGCGCCTTCCAGCGCCACCGCCTCGGCGCCGTCGCGATTGCCCCAGGCCAAGGTCGCCGACCACCAGTCATTGCCGCCGAACCGGCGCGTGTAGAGCGCGCTCGCGGAGAAGCGGGTGCTGTTCTCGTCCGGCTCCAATTGCTCGGGCGCGACGAGATGGGCCCAGCTCGCCTGCAGCGCGAGGTTGCCGGTCGGATTCCAGGAGAGGCGGAGCGCGGTCGAATCGAGCGGTCCGGTCTCGATATTCCAGCGGCGCTGGTCCGGCTCGCGGCCGTTGAAACGCGAGCCTTCCACTTTCAGGTTGTGGAACACGAGCCCGGCGGTCACCACGCCGAAGGTGATGTGGGTGGAATCCAGCCAGTGATGGGTGATCGGCGCCTCGGGCGAATCCATGATCGACATGCGGTGCATGAAGGCGGGCGGCCCGAAGGCGGGTTCCCCGGGCAACCCCGCATAGAGAAAAAGGCTGGCGTCGGGGCCGATAGAACGGCTGTAGCTGGCCGACAGCTCCATGAAGAAATCGTGCGGGTGCTGGCGATCGACGAGCGGCGTCACGCCGTCCCCGCTCTCGCCGGCGGCGAGGTGGAGCGGATAGCCGCGCCGACCCATCAAAGGATCGGGGCTCAGCATCGCCCGAAACTGCAACGCGCTGGCATCGCCGTCGTTGAAGCCGAGCCTTGCCGAGGCCATCACCATCCCCGATACGAACAGGCTGTCGCCGCCGCGCGGGCCCTGCTGCCAATCGTAAACGCCGTTCAGCGCCGCATGGCCCATCAGGACCCAGTCGCCGCTGCGGACATGGAGACCGCCGTGGCGCGAGGAATCGGGTTGCCAGGCCGTGCCCGAAGCGTCGCGCGTCATCGGATAGGGGCCAAGAACGCCAGGCATCGGGATGCATTGGATATTGACCCCGCACACCGGCTGATCGGCATCCTCGCTGGGCTGCTCCGGCGGCGGCTGGTGGCCTTCATGCCCCTGATGCTGGGCGAGAGCGGGGGCGGCGAGGAAAAGGAGGGCGGGTACGAAGTTACGCACCCGACACCCCTAGAGGGACGAGGCTGCCCGCGCAAACCAGGCTTAGAAATAGGAGCGGAAGCCCAGCAGGAAGGCCATGGCGTCGACATCGTCGCCGGCCTCGCGGGCGAGATCGGCGGTGCGGCCGAGCAGCCGGTCGTAGCGCAGCCCGACATAGGGCGCGAACGGCTCCGCGATCCGGTAGCGCAGGCGCAGCCCCAGCTCGGCGCTGTTGAGGCCGCGGCCGAGGCCGAGCGCCGGAATGTCCTCCGCCGAGGCGGAGAGGCCGGCATAAGGCTGCAGCACGACGCGCGGCGCCGGCTCCCAATCATAATAGGCATAGGCCCGGCCGGTGACCTCGCCCTGGGTCGAAAGGAAGCCGAACAGGCCGAGATAGAGGGGGCTCGTCGCATTGCCCTGCATGCCCAGCACCGCATAGGTCCGGTGCGGGCGGACGAAATCGCGCCGGATCCCGGCCTGGAGCGCGAGCCCGGCATCCAGCACCGGATGGCTGTAGAGCACTTGCCCCTCGACATAATCCAGGCCCTCGCCGAACGTGCCGCTGCCCGCGGTGGCGAGCCAGAGCCGGTGCTTCGGCCCCCCGATCTCGCCGGAAATGTCCCAAGCATAGGAGTCGCTCTCGGGCACGATCTCGAAACGGTCGCCGAAGAAGCTGCGCACCCGCCCGCTCTCGCCGCCCGGCCCGGCCGGCGCGGAGAAGGGCACGGGCGGCGGGGGCGCTTCGGCAATCTCCAGGGTCGCGTAGCCGAGCCGCGGCGCCGGGCTCAACACATCGGCATAATCGAGCCGGTGGGCGGCCGCCGGCGTAGCGACGGCGAGAGCGAGGAGGGCGCAGGAGCGGCGCATCGCGCCCGCCTATGCGGATTGCACCCCCGTCACCAGTAGGCCCGGGACGGCTGCCCCGGGCTGGGACATCAGGGGCCGAGATCGTTGAAGCGGGCCCGGGCGGCGCGGATCGGCCCGACCGGCAGGCCGAGCGCCCGCGCCACCGCCGCGTCCCAGCCATAGGCATCGCGCACGATCACCACCCGGCCGTTCTCGACATGAGCCGTGTGGTAGAGCAGGCGGACCGGGATCGGCCGGGGCAGCTCGATGCCGCGCTCGCGATATTCCTCCTCGCCTTCGTCGTTGCGGGTGCGGCGCTGGGCGCTGGTCCACTGCTCGAGCACGCCCTCGTCGCGGGCGATCAGCTGGGCGAAGCCGAGCGCGTCCATGACGCGCACGCAGC
>DATINU010000377.1:0-2544 GCA_035473955.1 Allosphingosinicella sp. | reverse complement strand
GGTCGCCGCCGATCCCCCGCTCGCCGCACTGCACGCCCAGGCCGGCGGCGATGCCGGCGGCATCCTCGCCGTGCCGCAGATCGCCGCGCTCGCCCGTCTCGCCCGCCGCCTTGGCATCACGATCAGCCGTGCCGCCGTCGCCGCCGACGGCGATCATGATGTCGATCTGTGGGTCCGGGCCGAACCTAGAGGCGAGGAGATTTCGCTCGCCATCACCGGCTGGACGGGCCGCGAGGCCCGGCCCGCCGCGCCCGCGCCGCCCGCCGAGCGAGAGGCCGATTTCCTCCGTGCAAGCGCCGACTGGATGTGGGAGACGGACGACACGCTCCGCCTGACCTCGCTCTCGCCGGGCGCCGCCGCCGCGATCGGGCGCAATCCGGCCGATCTGATCGGCAAGCAACTCACCCGCCTGTTCCGCTTCCGCGAGAGCGGCGACGGCGCATTGCCCATCCTGACCGCGCTCGCCGAGCATAAGAGCTTCGATGCGCAGGTCGCCGAGCTGCGGGGCGGCCGCAAGGGCCAATATGCCCTGTCGGGCGTGCCGCTGATCGACGGGATGGGCCGGTTCGCGGGCTTCCGCGGCGCCGCGTCCGCGCTTCGCTCGGAACCCGGCGGCGAGACTCCCGTTGCCGCGCCACGCGACACCAATGCCTTCGGCGAGCGCCTCGATCAGGCGCTCCGTACCCCGCTCGCCGGGATCATCGACAATGCCGAACGCCTCCGCGCCCAGCCGGATGGCCCGCTCCGCCGCGATTATGCCGGCTACGCCACCGACATCGCCGCCGCCGGTCGCCATCTCCTCTCTCTGGTCGACGATCTGGTCGACCTGCAGGCGATCGAACGCCCCGATTTCCGCCCGGAGCCCGAAGCGATAGACCTCGCCGACATCGCCCGCCGCGCCGCCGGCCTGCTCGCGGTGCGCGCCGCAGACAGCGGGGTCTCGATCGACGCGCCCGGCGCGGGCGAGAGCCTGCCCGCGACCGGCGATTTCACGCGCGCGCTGCAAATCCTCGTGAACCTGATCACCAACGCCATCCGCTATACGCCCGAGGGCGGCCAGGTCTGGATCCGCACCGAGCGGGAAGGGGACATCGCCGCGATCATCGTCGCCGATCAGGGCAAGGGCATCGCCGACGACGACCAGGAGCGCATCTTCGGCAAGTTCGAGCGGGTCGACCCCTCCGAGCCGGGCGGTACCGGCCTCGGCCTTTACATAGCCCGCCGTCTCGCCCGCGCCATGCAGGGCGATCTCGACGTCGACAGCGCGCCGGGGCAGGGCGCGCGCTTCACCTTCACATTGCCCTTGAGGAACTGAGCCGGAGCCGCCATCCTCGCCGCGATGATCGAGCTCGGCGAAGAACAATTCAATGCCCTCTGCCGCGCCGGTCCGGTGTCGGCCGAATTGGGGGCGCTCGACGACAAGCGCAGAGGCGCCGTCCGCCATTTCTGGATGAGCCTGATCGGCGGAATCGTCTTTGCCGGCGCCACTGTAGCGGTCTTCGCGGGCATGGACCTGCTCTGGCTCGGTCTGGTCCTCGGCGTCATCGTCTTCGCGATCGGGCTGGCGCTCGGCATGATCCCGATGGGACGCGTCGGCGGCGCGCTGAAACAGCCGGTGCTCGATACGCTCGCCGGGCAGAACGGCCTCACCTTCATGCAGACGGGCTTCGATCCGCCCGTCTATCCCGATGCGCGCAAGGCATTGTTTGGCTCGTGGCTCTCCAGCCAGAGCTTCACCGATCTGTTCCACGGCATGGACCCGGAGGGCAAGCGCTTCGCTTTCTACGAGGCCTATCTCGCCCGCAAATCGGGGAAGAGCACGCAGGTCGTCTTCTCGGGCCAGGTCTATGCCTTTCAGCGCCGCACGCGCAGCGGCGGCGAAATCGTGGTCGTCCCCGATCGCGGCCTGTTCAATTTCTTCAAGCCCGTCTCCGGCATGGAGCGGGTGCGCTTCGAAAGCGACCCGGAGTTCGAGAAGAGGTTCGAAGTCTATGCCTTCCACGCGCACGAAGCGCTGGCGCTGATCGGCAGCGACGTCCGCCGCAAGCTGCTCGCGCTGCGCCAGGCCGGCCGCGTCTTCGCCTATGTCGGGCCGGAGGACGTGCTCGTCGCCGCCGGCGCCAAGAACAAGTTCGAGCCGGGCAGCATGTTCCGCGCCACCGCTGCCGAGGCGCGTGTGCGGACAATGTTCGACGACGTCGGCGAAGCGCTCACGCATCTGCGCGCGCTGAAAGCGGCCTTGGGCTAGGCCCATGGCCGTCGTCCCCAGCCTCGGCGAGCAGGATTTCCGGGCGCTTTCGGGCAATCCGGAGATCAAGAAGCATCTTCGCTTCGTCACGCCCGATCATCGCGGCGCGTGCGGCTGCTACCTGCTCGGCCTCCCGGTCTGGCTGATCTTCGCGCTTTACGGCGGCTATGCGCTGGAGCGGGCCGGCCTCTACCCGGGCGTCTGGGCGCTCAACGGACTGCTGCTGCTCGCCCTGCTCGTGCCGCTCTGGCCGCTCTTCCGGGTCCGCCGCTACATGCGCCGCCCGGTGCTGGACA
>DATINU010000376.1:0-1943 GCA_035473955.1 Allosphingosinicella sp. | reverse complement strand
GGCGTGGTCTCATCGCTTGGCAAATGGCTCATGGCCGCCTCGCTGGCGGCGCTCCTGCAGGCGCGCGGCTACAAGGTCCGTCTCAGGAAGCTCGACGCCTATCTGAACGTCGATCCGGGGACGATGAGCCCCTATCAGCATGGCGAGGTCTACGTCACCGACGACGGCGCCGAGACCGATCTCGACCTCGGCCATTACGAACGCTTCACCGGCGTCCCCGCGCGCCAGTCGGACAACGTCACCTCGGGCCGGATCTATCAGGGCATCATCCAGCGCGAGCGGCGCGGCGACTATCTCGGCGCCACCGTCCAGGTGATCCCCCACGTCACCAACGCGATCAAGGAGTTCATCCGCGCCGACGTCGACGAGGATTGCGACTTCCTCCTCTGCGAGGTGGGCGGCACGGTCGGCGACATCGAAAGCCTGCCCTTCATCGAGGCGATCCGCCAGTTCCGCAACGAATGCCCCCGCGGTCAGACCCTCTCGATCCACACCACGCTCGTCCCCTATATCGCCGCCGCCGGCGAGCTGAAGACCAAGCCCACCCAGCATAGCGTGCGCGAGCTCACCAGCCTCGGCATCCAGCCCGAGATCATCGTCTGCCGCTGCGACCGCGACCTGCCGGAGAGCGACCGCGCCAAGATCTCCAATTTCTGCAACGTCCGCCTGGAGGCGGTGATTCCCGCGCTCGATGCCTCCAGCATCTACGCCGTCCCCGCCCAATATCACGCGGCCGGGCTCGACGCCGAGGCGCTGCGCGCCTTCGGCCTCGACGACGCGCCGGAGCCCGAAATGGCCCGCTGGGACGACGTCATGGACCGGCTGCTCCATCCGGAAGGCGAGGTCTCGATCGGCGTGGTCGGCAAATATGTCGGCCTGCAGGACGCGTACAAAAGCCTCACCGAGGCGCTCGTCCACGGCGGCATGGCCAACCGCGTCAAGGTCAACATCAAGTGGCTCGACGCGGAATTGTTCGAGCATCCCGAGGCGGAGGTCGCGGCCCTTCTGGAGCCGATGCACGCCATCCTCGTCCCCGGCGGCTTCGGCGAGCGCGGCAGCGAGGGCAAGATCGCTTCCGTCCACTTCGCCCGCACCCGCGAAGTCCCCTTCTTCGGCATCTGCCTCGGCATGCAGATGGCCTGCATCGAGGCGGCCCGGAACACGGCGGGCCTGCAAGGGGCGGGGAGCAGCGAATTCGGCGAGGCCGAGGAGCCGATCGTCGGCCTGATCACCGAATGGATGAGCGAGGAGGGCCTGCAAAAACGCAACGCCGACACCGATCTCGGCGGCACCATGCGGCTGGGCGCCTACGAAGCCGTTCTGGCCGGCAACAGCGTCGTCCGCAGCATTTATGGAAGCGACGCAATCAGCGAACGCCACCGCCACCGCTACGAGGTCAACGCCCACTACAAGGACGCGCTCGAAGCGGGCGGCCTGGTCTTCTCGGGCATGAGCCCGGACGGCGAACTGCCGGAGATCGTCGAGCGCCCGGACCATCCCTGGTTCATCGGGGTGCAGTTTCACCCGGAGCTGAAGTCGAAGCCCTTCGACCCGCATCCTTTGTTTGCGAGCTTTATCGAGGCGGCGGTGAAGCAGAGCAGGTTGGTCTAGCGTCGGCGTCAGGACGAAGGCCCTGTTGCGATAACCGAACTTGCGTGCGATCCCGCAGAAGGATCGCATCCGGAAATTGGCTCGCTCCTGCATACATCAGCTTTTTTTATGCTATTCTCGAACCCACTGCTGGAGGAGGCATGGGGTGCGGACACGGCGCGATTTTAACTTCGGTCTGGTGTCGTTAGCCTTTGGCGGGCTGGCTCTGGCAAATTGCAGCGCGCTCAAGAAAATTCCCGATGCTTTCGCGCGCGCGCCTGATTTCCGGCGCGCGCCGAACCGTCGTTCGGCGGGATTCGGGGAGATTATCCAGAATACTGCCCGGAATGCCG
>DATINU010000375.1:0-4345 GCA_035473955.1 Allosphingosinicella sp. | reverse complement strand
ATCCTGGCCGCCCCCTATCAGGGCTGCCTGAACGTCCACGCCTCGATCCTGCCGCGCTGGCGGGGCGCGGCGCCGATCCAGCGCGCGATCCTCGCGGGCGACAGGACGACCGGCGTCACCATCATGAAGATGGAGAAGGGGCTCGACACCGGGCCGATGCTGGCCGTGCTGCCCGCCGAGGTGGGCCGCAAGACCGCGGGCGAGCTGACCGCGGAGCTGGCCGAGCTCGGCGCGACTTTGCTGGTGCGCGTGCTTTCGGTTCTGTGGAAGACCGGTCAAATGGAGCAGAATGACGAGAAGGCGACCTATGCGGCCAAACTCGGCAAGGCGGAGGCGAAGCTTGATTTTGCCGCGCCAGCTTATCAGGTCGAACGGCAGGTGCGGGCCTTCAATCCCGCGCCGGGCGCCTGGTTCGAACATGCTGGCGAGCGGATCAAGCTGCTCTCGGCCGAACTTTCGGATGCGGAAGGCGCGCCGGGCACGGTGCTCGACGACCGCCTCGCCATCGCTTGCGGCGAAGGAGCGATCGTGCCGGCCCTAGTGCAGCGCGCGGGCCGGGCGGCGATGACGCCGGCGGAGCTGCTGCGGGGCTTCGCCATTCCGGCGGGCACCAGGCTCGCGTGACCCGCTTCCGGCTCACCATCGAATATGACGGACGGCCCTTCATGGGCTGGCAGCGGCAGGCGCACGGACCCTCGGTGCAGCAGGCAGGCGAGGAGGCGATTCGGGCGATCACGCACGAGCAGGTGACGCTGCACGCCGCCGGGCGGACCGATGCGGGGGTGCATGCGCTGGCGATGACCGCGCATGTCGATGTCCAACGATCGATCACGGCGCTCCGGCTGGCTGACGGCGTCAATGCCAAGCTGCGGCCGCTCCCCGTCGCCATCCTCGGCGCCGAGATCGTCGACGAGGATTTTCACGCCCGCTTCTCGTGCATCGGGCGGCGCTATCTCTACCGGATCGCCAACCGGCGGGCGCCGCTTGCGCTGGAGGCCGGGCGCGCCTGGCGGGTGCCGGTCGTACTCTATGCCGACGAGATGAACGCGGCGGCGCAGGTGCTGGTCGGCAACCACGATTTCACCACCTTCCGTTCAGCCCACTGCCAGTCGGAAAGCCCGGTAAAGACGCTCGACCGGCTGACCGTGCGGCGCTTGGGCGAGACGATCGAAATCGAAGCGCAGGCGCGCTCCTTCCTCCACCATCAGGTGCGCTCGATGGTCGGCTGCCTCGAACTGGTGGGACGGGGGAAATGGACGAAGGCGGATTTGAAAGCCGCCCTGGACGCGCGCGACCGGGCGGCTTTGGGCTTCAACGCGCCGCCCGACGGGCTCTATTTCGCCGGGGCGTTTTATCCGGGCGGGCGATAGCGCCGCCGCCGAGCCCGAAGACGCGCTGCAGCGATTTTTCCAGCACCAGCAATTGCCAGAGCAGGCGGCCGTGATCGGACCGGCCCGAACGGTGCGCGTCGGCGATGCGGGCGATCGCGGCGGCGTCGAACCAGCCGGTTTCGGCCAGCGCCGAGCCATGCGCGATCGCCGCTGCCTCCTTGGCGAGCGGACCGCGAAACCAGGCGCTGACGGGGGTGACGAAGCCCATTTTTCTGCGATGCAGGATCTCGTCGGGGAGCCGCGAGGCGAGCGCGCGCTTCATCAGCCATTTGCCCTCGCCGCCGCGAAGCAGCATCTTCTTCGGCAGCCGCGCGGCGAATTCGACGAGGCGATGGTCGAGCAACGGCTCGCGCGCCTCGAGGCTGACGGCCATCGACGCGCGGTCGACCTTGGTCAGGATGTCGCCGGGCAGCCAGATTTTGAGATCGGCATATTGGGCGCGGGAGAGCGCGTCCCGGGCCGGCGCTTCGGCCATGGCGCGGACATAGCGCTCTTCGGCGACATGG
Organism: Allosphingosinicella sp.; assembly: GCA_035473955.1. Lineage (GTDB taxonomy): Bacteria > Pseudomonadota > Alphaproteobacteria > Sphingomonadales > Sphingomonadaceae > Allosphingosinicella. The sequence continues at coordinate 2,448 of DATINU010000375.1, read as the reverse complement.
CCGTGGAGCGGGGCGGTCAGGAGCTGGCGGCGGATCGCGGGCGGAGTGACGCCGACGCCATTGGCATAGGCCTCGCCGCTCCCCTGCCCCAGCGCCTGCAGCGTCGTCTTGGCACGGAGGAATTGCGGCGCCCAATCGAGCTTCGGATAGACGTTGCCGAGCGCCCCCGCCGCGCGGCCGAGCGGGCCGGGCAGGAGCCCGCGCGCCAGCTCCTCGGCGGCGAACAGGCGGTAACGGCGGTAGCCCGCGAAAATCTCGTCGGCGCCATCGCCGGAGAGCGCGACCTTGACCTTCTCCACCGCCAGTTCGGAGACGCGGTAAGTGCCGATCGCGCTGGCATCGGCGAAGGGCTCGTCGAAGGCATCGGCGAGCCGGTCGATCAGGCTGAAATCGTCGGACGCGACGATCCGCTTGCGGTGATTGGTGGCGAAGAGCCTGGCGATCTCGGCGGCGTAGCTTGTCTCGTCATGATCGGCCTCGTCGAAGCCGATCGAGCAGGTCTCGACCGCGCCGCGCGTCGCCTCCGCCATGAAGGCGACCACCGCCGAGCTGTCGACGCCGCCCGAGAGGAAGGCGCCGAGCGGCACGTCGGCGACCATGCGCGAGCGGACCGCCGCTTCGAGCCGCTCGATCATTTCCTCTTCGAGCGCCTTCACCGGCTTGCGGACGGGATTGGAGAAATCGACGTCCCACCAGCGCACGGCCTGCCCCACCGGCTTGCCGCGGCGGAGGTGGAGAAAATGGCCGGCCGGCAATTTCTTGACCCCCTCGACGATCGAGGCGTCGTCGGGGACGTAGCCGTAAGCGAGGAAATCCTCGACCGCCTGGACGCTGGGCGTGCGGCGCATCAGGGGATGGGCGAGCAGGCCCTTCAACTCGGAAGCGAAGATCAGGGCGCCATCGCTGAGCTCGGTGTAGAAAAGCGGCTTCACGCCGAGCCGATCGCGGGCGAGGAACAGGCTGTCGTCCGTCGCGTCGTACAAGGCGATCGCGAACATGCCGTTCAGTCGCTCGAGGCAGGCCGGGCCCCAGACCCGCCAGGCGGCGAGGATGACCTCGGTGTCGCTTTCGGTGCGGAAGCCGAAGCCTTTCGCCTCCAGTTCCTTCCGGACCTCGCGGAAATTGTAGATCTCGCCGTTGAACATCACGCACTGCCGCCGGTCGGGTGCGAGCATCGGCTGCGATGCGGCGTCGCTGAGATCGATGATCGCGAGCCGGCGGTGGCCGAAGCCCACGCCCGGCGCCGTCCAGACGTCGCTGCCGTCGGGGCCGCGATGGGCGAGGCTGTCGGTCATCGCCTCGACCCGGGCCGGATCGACCGGCTTCGGCACATCGGGGTGGAAGATGCCGGCAATGCCGCACATCTCAATTCACTCCGGCGGCGCGGTCCGCCAACGGCACGACCGGGCCCAGCGCAGCCAGAAGATCGTCGATGGCGGGGCGCGATTCGCTCGACGCCAGTACCGCGACCGCGCGTTGCGGGCCGCCGAACAGACGCACCTTCATGGTTTCGAGCTTCACCCTCACCCCGCTGCCGGTAACCACATCGCCGACACGGTAGAAGCTCGCCACCTGCCGTTCCACCCCGTGCGAGGCGATCCGTTCCGCGCGTCCGTCCGGCGGCGGCGGCGCGTCGGCGGTCCAGGCCCAGCGGCCTTCCGGCGCGGTCGCGCCTTGGCCGAAGCCCACCAGCTCGCGCCCCTCGCTCTGCCGCGCGAAGATCGCGATAGCGAGGTCGACGGTGCGGCCCTCGGCATCCCGGTAGCGGGCCTGCACGATCCGGTCGGCTCCGTCATAATGGGGCTGCCAGTCGCGGCTCGCCGGCAGGCGCTCCCAGCCCCGCACCTCGGGCATGACAAAATCCGCAGGCACGGCCGCGGTGCCGGCCGCGGAAACCGCCCCCGACCAGAGCACCGGCGCCACGGCCAGCGCGAGCGCCGCCGCCGTCACGTAAGCAAGCGGCGCGCCCTGCTCTTTCGGCAGCTTTGCCGGATCGAACCAGGGATCGTTGACGCCGCGATCGAAGAAGCGCCAGCCGATCGCCATGATGATCGCGATCACGATGGCGAAGAACACGCCGCCGTAGATCACATGATCGAAGCTTTCGGCGAAGGCGGTGCTGCCGGTCGTCTCGGCGACATAGATCGTCCCCCAGGCGCGGATCCCGTTGGCGAGCACGGGAATGAGGATCGCGATGGCTAGAAAGCCGAGCCGCCGCGGCCAGGACCGGTAGCAGACGTTGGCGACCAGCGCCCCAAAGGCGAGCATGGCGATCAGGAAGCGGACGCCCGCGCAGGCCTCGGCCACCTGGAAATAGCCGGTCGGGGTGGTGATGAAGATGCCTTCGAGATGTGCCGGAACCCCGGTCAGCGAGAGCAGGAAGGAGGCGATCTGCGCCGTCAGCGTCTGCATCGCCGGGATCAATTCCTCGCCGAACGGGACGAGAAA
>DATINU010000374.1:0-2181 GCA_035473955.1 Allosphingosinicella sp. | reverse complement strand
GGCTGGCGCGCTCGGGCCTTGCGACCGTCGAGGCGCTCGTGGCAAGCGGGGCGGAGGTCGTGGCGTGGGACGAGCGGGCGGAGGCGAGGGCGGCTGCCCTCGCCCTGGACCCCGGCCTTCGCCGGGGAACATTGGAATTGGGAAATCCGCTGGAGATCGATCTCGCGGGCTTTGACGGCGTCGTCGTCTCGCCCGGCGTGCCGCTCAACACGCATCCGATCGCCGCGAAGGCGCGGGAGGCCGGCGTGCCCGTGATCGGCGACATCGAATTGTTCGCGCAGGCCCGCGCCGATCTGCCCCCGCACAAGGTGGTGGGGATCACCGGGACCAACGGCAAATCGACCACGACGGCGCTCGTTCATCACATCCTGAAGACTGCCGGCGTGCCGACGGAGATGGGCGGCAATATCGGCCTGCCGATCCTCGCGCAGGAACCGCTGCCGGAGGGCGGGGTCTATGTGCTGGAGTTGTCCAGCTACCAGATCGATCTCACCTACAGCCTGGATTGCGACGTGGCGGTGCTGCTCAACGTGACGCCGGATCATCTGGACCGGTATGAAAGCTTCGAGACCTATGCGGCTTCGAAGTTTCGCCTGTTCGAGATGCAAGGAAGCCTGAAACTGGCTGTCTTTGGAGGCCCAACCGCGACTGAGCGCGCGTGGAGCGAGCGAGCAGGCAAGTTGCACCAGAGTTTTGCCAGCGATTATCTGGATTATTATGTCGATGACGAGGCAGCTTGGCTTTCGCTCCAAGGGCCTCACAATCTCGAGAATGTCGGTTGCGCGGTGGCAGCAGCCGAATGGCTTGGCGTCGATGTAGACATGATCAAGCAGGCTTTACGCACTTATCCCGGCCTCCCGCACCGGATGGAGCGGGTCGCCGAGCGCGGCGGCATTTTGTTCGTCAACGACAGCAAGGCGACCAACCCGGATTCGACCGCGCCGGCGCTCGCCGCCTACCCGCACGTCCACTGGATCGTCGGCGGGCGGGCGAAGACCGAGGATCTGGGGCCTTGCGCCGACCAGCTCGATCACGTCCGCGCCGCTTACACGATCGGCGAGGCGGGGCCGATGTTCGCGCGGCTGCTCGAAGACCGCGTTCCCGTGACCCAATCGGGGGTGCTCGAGACGGCGGTCAGGGACGCGGCGGGCGCGGCGGTGGCGGGGGAGGTGGTGCTGCTGTCGCCGGCCTGCGCCTCGTTCGACCAGTTCAGGGATTATGAGCAGCGCGGGCAGGCGTTCCGCGATGCCGTGGAGGCGTTGACATGAGCACGCAGGTGATGAGCAGGAAGGCGGCGGCCCTGGTGGGGCGCTCCAAGCGCACGCCGCTGGCGCGCTGGTTCTGGGACATCGACAAGGTCCTGCTCGTGCTGGTCGCGGTGCTGATCTCGATCGGGCTGATCGCGGTCGCCGCCGCCTCGCCGGCCGCGGCAACGCGCTATTCGGGCGGCGGCCACAACGTGCCCGCGCTTTATTATTTCTATCGCCAGCTGATCTGGATCGCGCTCGCCGTGCCGGTGATGATCGGCGTGTCGATGCTGGCGCAGAACAGCGCGCGGCGGCTTTCGATCGTCGGCGCGGCGATATGTACCCTGCTGCTGTTCCTGGTGCCGATCATGGGCGCCGAGGTGAACGGCTCGGTGCGCTGGCTCGATGCCGGGGTCACCCTGTTCCAGCCTTCGGAATTCCTGAAGCCGCTCTTCATCGTCACCATCGCCTGGGTGCTGTCGATGAAGGACAAGGACCCGAGCCTGCCCGTCGTGCCGCTGACCGCGGTGCTGACCGGGGTGGTCGCCTTGCTGCTGATGAAGCAGCCCAATCTGGGCGAGACCGTGATCTTCGTCGCCGCCTGGGTGCTGCTGATCGCGCTCTCCGGCGCGTCGATGCGCATCCTCTATATGCTGGGCGCGGCGGCCTTCGCTTTGATCGTGCTCGCCTACCTCTTCTACGACGTGGCGACGCAGCGCATCAACGGCTTCATCTTCCAGGAAGGCGATCAATATCAGGTGGAATCGGCGCTCAGGACGCTGACCGCCGGCGGCCTGTTCGGGGCCGGGCCGGGGGCGGGGATCCGCAAATTCCAGCTGCCCGAGCCGCATACCGATTACATCTTCTCGGTGATCGGCGAGGAATTCGGGATCATCGCCTGCCTCGCCATCGCCATCCTCTACATGACGATCGT
>DATINU010000373.1:0-2359 GCA_035473955.1 Allosphingosinicella sp. | reverse complement strand
CTGGACTAAGCGCCGCGCCGCGCTAGGCCGCCTGCCATGGTCCACGTCCCCCTCAGGCTGACGCTCGACGGCGAGGCGCTGGCCGCCAACTGGCGCTGGCTGGCGGAGCGGAGCGGCGGCGCGGAGTGCGGCGCGGCGGTGAAGGCGGACGGCTACGGGCTGGGCGCGCGCGAGGTGGTGAAGCGGCTGCAGGCGGCGGGCTGCCGGCACTTTTTCGTCGCCACCTGGGCAGAGGCCAAGGGGCTGATGCCCTGGCCGAGCGACCTTGACCTCTCCGTCCTCCACGGCGTCCAGGCCCGCGACATGTTCGCCGCGCGCAAGACCGCCGCCCGGCCGGTGCTGAACAGCCCGGAGCAGGTGGCGCGCTGGAAGGATACAAGGCGGCCCTGCGACGTGATGGTGGATACCGGCATCAACCGGCTGGGCCTGACGGCAGAGCAGGCGGCGAGCGGGTTGCTCGACGGGCTCCAGATCGAGACGCTGATGAGCCATCTCGCCTGCGCGGACGAGGACAGCCCGGCCAATGCGGCGCAACGCGGTGCGTTTCGCGAGATTGCGGGCCAGGTGAAGGCGAAGCGCTACAGCCTCGCCAACAGCGCCGGCATCTGCCTCGGCAAGGATTATGCCTTCGATCTCACCCGGCCGGGCCTCGCACTTTACGGCGGCACGCCCCGGCGCGAGGCGGAAGGGCATATTCGCCAGGTCGCTCGGGTCGAGGCCGAGATCGTCCAGCGCCGCCGGGTCGAGGCCGGCCAGAAAGTCGGCTATGGCGGCACCTTCACGGCGAAGCGGCCGACCGAGCTGGCGATCCTCAACCTCGGCTATGCGGACGGCTATCTCTGCGGCTTCTCGAACCGGGGCCGTGCCCGCATCGGCGGGGGTTTCGCGCCCGTGGTCGGCCGGGTCTCGATGGACCTGATCGCGATCCGCGTCGACGACGCGCCCCAGCTGCGCGAGGGTGACTGGATCGAGCTCGATTACGACCTGCCGAGCGCCGCCGCGCAATCGGGGCTCAGCCAATATGAGCTGCTCACCGGGCTCGGCTCTCGCTTCAAGCGCCGCTGGCGCTGAACCCTTCGGCGCGCGGCTCGTTCACTGGGCGATGGCACGGATCGCCCATCTTTCCGATCTGCATTTCGGCGCGCACGACCCGGCGGTGGTGGCGGGCGCCGAGGCCTGGCTGACGGCCGAGCGGCCCGATCTCGTCGTGATCAGCGGCGATTTCACCCAGCGGGCGACGCGGGGGCAGTTCGATCAGGCCGCCGCTTTCCTGGGCCGGCTGGAGGAGGCGGGGCTGGCGACCTTGAGCGTCCCCGGCAATCACGACGTGCCGCTCTACGACGTGCTGCGCCGCTTCCTGCATCCGCTGCGCCGCTACCGGCAGACGATCGACGACGATCTCTGCCCCTGGTTCGAAAGCGAGCGCCTCGCCGTGCTCGGGATCAACACCGCGCGTTCGCTCACTTTCAAGGACGGGCGGATCAATGAGGCGCAGATGGACCTGATCCGCCGCCGCTTCGCGCCCGTTGAGGCTGGCAAGACCCGGATCCTCGTCACCCACCATCCCCTGTTCGAAATGCCGATCGGCGAGGACGGGGAGCAGAGCGAGGCGGTCGGGCGGCAGCCGGCGGCGCTGGACGCGGTCGCCGATGCGGGCGTGCACATCCTGCTCGCCGGCCATTTCCACCGCAGCTTCACCGCCTCGGCGCGCAAGATGGTGAAGAATGCGGGGCCTGCCCTGGTCGTCCAGGCGGGGACGGCGACGTCGGTGCGGCTGCGCGCGGGCGAAGCGCAGAGCTTCAACCTGGTCGAGACCCATCACAATCGCAGCGTCGCGGTGCAGGTGGTGGGCTGGGACGGCGGCGCCTTTGGCGCCGGCAATAGCGCCGCCTGGGCGTTCGACGGGGAGAGCTGGCAGGCGGCGACGGCGCCTGCCGCCTAGCCCATCACCTGATATTCGCCGATCCGGTGCTCGCAGCTGGTCCAGCCCTCCGTGCTGCGGTCCAGCGCTTCGTACTCGGTGCGATGGGCGGCGAGGAAGGCGTCGAAATCGGCCTTCGAGCGCCAGACGTCGAAGGTGAGGTAGGAGCCGTCCTCGGCGCGGAACAATTCGGTGCCCTGGAAGCCCTCGCCCCGCGCGAACAGCCGCGCCCAGGCCCCGGTCGGCGCATAGGTCGCCTCGAAGGCGGCGCGCGCCTCCTCCAGCACTTCGTAACGCCAGACCAATGCGATCATGGCCGCCAAGGTAACGCGAGCGGGAGCAGCCGCGCAAATGGGCGCGGCGGCGCTGTTTCGGAATGAGACGTATCGCTCAGTCGCGCTCGACGCAGAGGGCGATGCCCATGCCGCCGCCGATGCA
>DATINU010000372.1:0-6280 GCA_035473955.1 Allosphingosinicella sp. | reverse complement strand
GACGGCCGTGGCGGAGGGCCATCTCCTCTGCCGGCCGGAAACGCTAGCCTCCGTTCAGGCCGGCACCGCGCCCAAGGGCTCGGTGATCCAGACCGCGGAGCTGGCGGGCGTGATGGCGGCCAAGCGCACGGCAGAGCTGATTCCACTCTGCCATTCGCTGCCGCTGACCAAGATCGTTGTGACCGTCGAAATCGACGGCGCGCTTCCCGGCTTCCATATCCATGCGGAGGTGCGCACGCTCGGGCCCACCGGCGTCGAGATGGAGGCGCTGACCGCGGTCTCGGTCGCGGGCCTCACCTTGTTCGATATGCTGAAGGCGATCGACCGGGAGATGGCGATCGGCGGCATCAAAGTGACCGCCAAGACCGGCGGCGCATCGGGTGACTGGTGATCGGCTTCGACGAAGCGCTGGCGCTGATCGCCGGGGTGGCCCGCCCGCTCGGCGTCGAGACGGTGGCCCTGGCCGGGGCGTCCGGACGGGTGCTGGCGGCGCCTGTCGTCGCCCAGGTCGATCATCCTCCCGGAGATGTTTCGGCGATGGACGGTTACGCGGTGCGGAGCGCCGACCTGCCGGGACGGCTGCCGGTCGCCGGGGAGTCGCTCCCGGGCGGTTCCGCCGCTTCGCTTCCCGCGGGACGCTGCATGCGCATCTTCACCGGCGCCCCTGTGCCGCCCGGCGCCGATCGGGTCGTTGTCCAGGAAGAGGTGGCGCGGGACGGGGAGGTGGCGGTGTTCGGCGACGCGGGACCGGCCCGCTTCATCCGCGCGCGCGGCTCCGACTTTGCCGCGGGCGACGTGCTGCTCGCGCCCGGCCGTTTGCTCGATCCGCGCGCCTTGGTCGCGGCGGCGGGGGCCGATCTTGGCGAACTGGAGGTCTGGCGGCGGCCCCGGCTGGCGATCCTTGGCACCGGTGACGAATTGGCCGATCCCGGCACCGCGCGCGCGACCGCCGGGGCGATCCCGGACAGCGCCACGCTGGGCGTCGCCGCGCTGGCGGTGGAATGGGGCGGCGAGCTGGTCGTTCGAACGCGCCTGAGGGACGATCTTCCGGCGCTGCAGCAGGCTGCGGCCGAGGCGCTCGCTGCGGCCGATCTCGTCGTCGTGACCGGCGGCGCCTCGGTCGGCGAGCGCGACTTCGCCAAGGCGATGTTCGAAGGGCTCGATCTGGCTTTTTCCAAGGTCGCGATGAAGCCGGGCAAGCCGGTCTGGTTCGGCCGCGCCGGCGACGGGCTCGTCATCGGCCTGCCCGGCAATCCCAATTCCGCGATGGTGACGGCGCGGCTGCTGCTGGCGCCGCTGCTGGCGGGCCTGTCCGGACGCGCGCCGGCCGAAGCGCTGCGCTGGTGCTCCGCTCCGCTCGCCGAGGGACTCGCTGCCTGCGGGGACCGCGAGACCTTTGTCCGCGCCCGCTACGAGGGCGAGGCGGTGCGGGCGCTTCCAAACCAGGATTCGGGCGCGCAGAAGACCCTCGCCGACGCCGACATCCTGATCCGCTGCCGCCCTGGCGCCCCGGCCGCCGCCGCGGGCGAACGCGTCGAGATATTGGAGTTCTGAGCGCTCAGCCGAAGATGAGCTTCGCGCCCGCCAACACGAGCACCAAAGCGAGTGCCTGCAAGATCCGTTCACGGGGGAGCCGCTCGACGCCAAGCCAGGTGCCGATGAGGGCGCCCGCCGCGACCGCCCCGGCGAGCCAGGGCAGCGCCGCCGGCAGGCCGCGCACCGCCGCGAGATTGCCGGCGAGTCCCGCGGCCGAGTTGAGGAAGATGAAGCCCGCCGCCACGCCCGAGGTGCGGCGCGGCGCTTCCCAGCCGAACAGGATGATGAGCGGCGAGAGGAAGATGCCGCCCCCGGTGCCGGTCAGCCCGGCGAGCAGGCCGAGGCCGGCACCGGCGGGCAGGGTGATCGCGAGCGAGGGTGGGCGCACCTCCTGCCAGGCCAGCCGCTCGGGTTGCCAGAACAGGCGCAAAGCCGCCGCCCAGAGCAGCAGGCCGACGAGCGGCCGGTAATATTCTCCCGGCAGATGGATGGCGCCGCCGATGAAGGCGGCAGGGGCGGCCGTGATCGCGAAGGCGAGCAGCAGCCGCCAGTTCGTCTGCCCCTTCAGCCCGTAGCGCAGCGCGCCGAAGCCCGCGACGACGAGGTTCAGCGCCAGCGCCGTCGGCCGCATCGTCTCGGGCGCCACCGCGAACAGCGCCATGATCGCGAGATAGGCGGAAGCGCCGCCATGGCCCACCGACGAATAGAGTGCCGCCGCGATCGCCATCAACGCGGCGATCCAGAGCAAAGACGCGCCGTCCATCAGCCGCCGGTGACGCTCATATGACGCTGGACGGCGGGCGTGGTCGCGCCGATCGCGAAATCGTGCCCCCTGGGTTTGCCCGCGAGCAGCCGGTCGAGCGCTTCATCCACCGCCCCGGCTCCGCCCGCGCGCAGCAGCTCGCGCAATTCGACTTTCTGCTCGTGGCCGAGGCAGCCGTAGACGGTGCCGGTCGCCGCCACGCGGATGCGGTTGCAGCCGTCGCAGAAATTGCCGGTCAACGGGGTGATCAGACCAAGCCTGATTCCCATCGCCTCGTAATAGCGCGCGGGCCCGCCGGTGCGGTGGAGCGAGGGGACCAAGCCGAACCGCGCTTCGAGCCGGTGCTTCACCGCGCTCAGCGGCAGATAATGCGCGCGGCGATCCTCGCCGGTCTCGCCGAGCGGCATGGTCTCGATCAGCGTGAGATCGAAGCCGCGCCCCGCGCACCAGAGCAGCATCTCCTCGATCTCGTCCTCGTTGAGGCCCTTGAGCGCGACCATGTTGATCTTGATGGCGATGCCTTCCGCCGCCGCCGCGTCGATGCCGGCCAGCACCCGCTCGAGCTCGCCATGGCGGGTGATGTGCCGGAACCGGTCCGGGCGACGGCTGTCGAGGCTCACATTGACGCGCCCGATCCCCGCCGCCCGGAGCCGCCGGGCATGGGCGGCGAGCTGCGTGCCGTTGGTCGTCATGGTGAGCTCGTCGAGCCCGTGGCCGAGCCGCGCGCCGAGCATGGCGGCGAGCTCGTCTATGCCCCGCCGCACGAGCGGCTCGCCCCCGGTCAGCCGGATCCGGGTCACCCCGCGCGCGATGAAGAGATCGGCCAGTGCCGCGATCTCGTCGAGCGAAAGCAGGTCGCGCTTCGGCCGGAAGCGCATCGTCTCGGCCATGCAATAGCGGCAGCGCAGATCGCAGCGGTCGGTGACCGAAAGGCGGACATAGCTGATCCGGCGGCCGAACGAATCGACCATGGCTCCGGCGGTCGTGATGGCAAGCGGGGGCACGAGCCCAGTGCTAGGCTTCCTGCTCTGCCCGTCAAGACGGGGCCGCCCCCGGCATTGCCGCCGGGGGCTCTTGTCAGGCGGCTCAGAAGCGGCCGGCGTTCATCACCTTGGCCCAGGCCGCGACGAAGTCGGTCACGAACTTCCCGCCCGCGTCGCCGGCGGCATAGACTTCGGAAAGCGCGCGGAGCTGCGCGTTGGAGCCGAAGACGAGGTCGGTGCGCGTTGCCGTCCACTTCTCTTCGTCGGTCTTTCGGCAGGTGCCGGTGAAGACCTCGTCGCCGCTGTCGTCCACCTGCTTCCACGCCGTGCCCATGTCGAGCAGATTGACGAAGAAATCGTTGCTGAGCTGCCCCGGGCGATCGGTGAGCACGCCGTGCTTCGAGCCGTCGGCATTGGCGCCGAGCACGCGCAGACCGCCGACCAGGACCGTCATTTCGGGCGCGCTGAGGCCCAGCAGCTGCGAGCGGTCGATCAGCAACTCCTCGGTCGGCACGCTGAAGCGCACCTGGAGATAGTTGCGGAAGCCGTCGGCGCGGGGCTCGAGCGGCTCGAAGCTCTCGGCATCGGTCTGCTCTTCGCTCGCATCGCCGCGCCCGCCCGTGAAGGGCACGCTGACGTCGTGGCCAGCGTCCTTGGCCGCTTTTTCGACCGCCGCATTGCCGCCGAGCACGATCGCATCGGCGAGCGAAATATTGCCGCGCAGCTCGTCGAGCTTTGCGAGGACCCTCGCCAACTCGGCAGGGTCGTTCACCTCCCAGTCCTTCTGCGGGGCGAGCCGCACGCGCGCGCCATTGGCGCCACCGCGGTGATCCGATTGGCGATAGGTGCCGGCGGAAGCCCAGGCGGCCTTGACCAGCTCGCTCACCGACAGGCCGCTGGCGAGGATCTTCGCCTTCAAATCGGCGGCCTCGGCATCGCTGGGGGCACGCCCGGCGGGAACCGGATCCTGCCAGATCAGATCCTCGGCCGGAACGTCGGGGCCGAGATATCGCGCCTTCGGGCCCATGTCGCGGTGAGTGAGCTTGAACCAGGCCCGGGCAAATGCGTCGGCGAACTGATCGGGATTGGCGTAGAAGCGCTCCGAAATCTTCCGGTATTCGGGGTCCATCTTGAAGGCCATGTCGGCCGTGGTCATCATCGTCGGCAGGCGGCGGTCCGGGCTGTGCGCCCCGGGCGCCATGTCCTCCGGCTTCTGATCGACCGGCTGCCACTGCTGTGCGCCCGCCGGGCTCTTCACCAGCTCGTACTCATATTCGAGCAGCATCCGGAAATAATTGTTCGACCATTGGATCGGGGTCGGCGTCCAGGCGCCTTCGAGGCCGGAGGTGATCGTGTGATCGCCTATGCCGCTCTCATGGCCCGATTGCCAGCCGAGCCCCTGCTGGGCGATGTCCGCGCCCTCGGGCTCGGCGCCGACCTTGGAGGCGTCGCCGGCGCCGTGGCATTTGCCGAACGTGTGGCCGCCGGCGGTGAGCGCGACCGTCTCCTCGTCGTTCATCGCCATGCGGGCGAAGGTCATGCGTATGTCGCGCGCCGATTGCAGCGGGTCCGGCACGCCGTTCGGTCCTTCGGGGTTCACGTAGATGAGCCCCATCTGCACCGCGGCGAGCGGGTCCTCGAAGGCCTTGCCTTCGACGATGCGGGTCTGGTGCGGGCCGGCGCCGACCCACTGCTCCTCGGTGCCCCAATAGACGTCGTGCTCGGGCTCGTAGACGTCCTTGCGGCCGCCGCCGAAACCGAACACCGGGCCGCCCATCGATTCGATCGCGACGTTGCCGGCAAGGACGAGGAGGTCCGCCCAGCTCAGGCTCCGCCCATATTTCTGCTTGATCGGCCAGAGCAGGCGGCGGGCCTTGTCGAGATTGGCATTGTCCGGCCACGAATTGAGCGGCGCGAAGCGCTGCTGGCCCGAATTGGCGCCGCCCCGGCCGTCGCCGGTCCGGTAGGTGCCTGCGGCATGCCAGGCCATGCGGATGAAGAACGGGCCGTAATGGCCGTAATCGGCCGGCCACCAAGACTGGCTGTCGGTCATCAACGCGGTGAGGTCGCGCTTCAGCGCCGCGTGATCCAGCGCCTTGAAGGCTTCGGCATAGTCGAAATCGTCGCCATAGGGGTCGCCGGTGGCGCCGTGAGATTTCAGGATGTCGAGGCTGAGCTGGTTTGGCCACCAGTCGCGGTTGGTCCGGCCGAGCAGGGAGCGCAGGGCGGCAGGCTCCTTCGAAGGATCGCTGAGCGGGCTGCCGGTGCTTCTGACGTCCATGATTCTCTCCTGGGATTCGGGGTGTCGCGCTCTCCCTAGGCGCAGCCACGCCATCGGGGAAAGCGATTAAACTCGCTCAGCTTGAACTAGAAAATCGATGAGTGTCAGGCCGCCGCCAGCTCCTTGAGCGGCACGCCCGGATCGGCGAGCCGGGCCGGATCTGGCGCGACGGCATCGAGGATCAGCTTGCGCCCCTGGACATAGTCTCTGACCGCGTTGACGCAGTCGAGCGCGATCACCCGGCCTTCGCGCAGATAGACGGCGGAAAAGCTGCGCGCCGCCGGATCGCCGCGCAGCACGACCTCGTCATGGCCGCGGGACAGGCCCACGGTCTGCAGCTTGAGATCGTATTGGTTCGACCAGAACCAGGGGAGCGCGGCATAGGGCTCGGGCGCGCCCATGATCGCCTTGGCCGCCGTCGCCGCCTGGTCGTGCGCGTTCTGCACCGATTCGATCCTGACCCGCGCGCCGGCGGCGAAGCGGCTCTCATGCGCGGCGCAATCCCCGATCGCATAGACGTCGGGCAGGCTGGTGCGGCACTGCTCATCGACATGGACGCCGTCTCCGCCCTCGGCTCCGGCGGTGAGCAACGGCCCGATCGCGGGGGCTATGCCGATGCCGACGATCGCCATGTCGACCGGGATCCTCTCGCCCGAGGAGAGGCGGACGCCGGTGACTCGGCCCTGGCCAAGCAACGCCTCGACGGCGACGCCGGTG
>DATINU010000371.1:0-5071 GCA_035473955.1 Allosphingosinicella sp. | reverse complement strand
GCGCCCATTGCTCGAAGCCGGAGAACAGCCAGCGCTGAATGGGCCGGTCCGATTGCCAGGCGATCCCCTTGTCGAGCAGCGCCTTGTTCTTGCGCTCCCACCAGCCGAACTGGAGCAGCGAGCCCGGCATCACATTGCCCTTGATCGTGACTCGCTTGGGCAGCGCGCGCGGGCCGGTTTCCAGCAGCCGTTTGAGCTTGTCGGCGCTGCCGCTTTCCGATTCCGCCAGTTTGACCTTGGGCAGATCGAACAGGAAGACCCGCGGATAATAAGCGAGGCCCTGCACGCCGCTCATCAGCTTGACGCCGAGCGCGCCCGCCTGGTTTTCCAGCCAGTCCGCCGCGTGCTTCTCGCCGATCCCCTCCAGCACTTTCTTCGCGAACGGCAGCGCGACGTTGGCGGCGGCCGTTCCGATCGCGACTGTGGTGAATGGTTCCAGGCCCATATGGTTCTTGCCCCCCAAGAATAGTCGGCGCGACGCGGACGGTCGGCGATGACGTTCGATCCGGAACTTATGTTGAGGCGTCTTTCACAAGAAGTCGAAAGGAATCGGCAACCGGCGCTCGTCGAAACAAATCTTCCCGCGACGAGACCTGATCGAGGAGGGGGCCCGGATCGAGAAGAGCGATCCGCCGTCCTTCTTCGATCGCTGCGGCCAGCGCGTCCATCTGCGCGCGTGCCGCCTTGTCCCGGTCGAGCGGCGCCCCCTTGAGGACGGAAATCCCGAAGAAACCGGCCAGGTGATCGCGCAGGAGAGCCGGATCCAGCGCATCCTCTTCCGTGCCGATCACTGAATAGAGCAAGGCGTCGTCGGGCGCCTGCTGCGCGGAGAGCGGCGGCTGGATATAGGCGAAATCGATCAGCCGGGCGCCGAGGCGATGCCAGATGCGCAGCCGGTCGAGCTGGTCGAGCCCGGTGAAAGCGGTATCGCTGGCATAGGCCTCCGCGGACATCCGCACGGGATCGTTCTGCTCCAGGAAGACGAGCGGCGACAGGCGCCCCAGCGTGCCGGCGAACGCATTGGCGATGGTCTCGCGAGTCGCCTCGATCAGCCGGCGCAGATTGCCGCGGCCGCGCGCCTCCGCGTCGACATAGATATAGCTGAGGTTCGCGGTCACCCGGCCCGGCGCGCTTCGGGCCGGCATGGCGATGAAATTGGCTCCGCCCACCGCCTGCCCGGTCTCGTCGTCCGCGATCAGGCTGATTTCACGGAACGGGCCGTAACGCTCGGCAAGCCTGGCCCCCTCGGCGCCCCGATTCAGGTCCAGCGCGGCGCGCAGGCCATCGATATCCTCCTTCTCGTCGGGCAGGACGAAGGCGCGGTCGTAGCCGGCGAAAAAGCGGTCGAAGACGGGCCCCTCGCTCCGATCGCTGAGCTGAACGACGAGCCCGTTCGGATGGCGGAACGGCGTTTCCAACCGCCGCCCGCCTTTACTGCCTGGCCTGCCGAAGATCGCCGATGCTGACCACGTTGCCGGCCGGCGCCGCCTCGGGCAGGTCCACGTAGAGGCTCGCCATCGGCTCGTCCTCCGCGATCACCGTCTCGACCGCGCCGAAGCCGTTGAACTGGCTGCGCATCGCGCAGCCATAGGCGCCGAGCATGCCGATCTCGAGATAGTCGCCGGCATTGGTGTCGGCGGGCAGCATGAACGGCCCTTCCATATGGTCGAGATCGTCGCAGGTCGGCCCGTAGAAGTTGAACGCCATGTCGCGGGCGTCCGAGGCTTCTTCGCGGAGCAGCCGCACCGGGAAGCGCCAGCCGACATGCGCCGCATCGAACAACGCCCCGTAGGCGCCGTCGTTGAT
The DNA here is from genome assembly GCA_035473955.1 of Allosphingosinicella sp. Lineage (GTDB taxonomy): Bacteria > Pseudomonadota > Alphaproteobacteria > Sphingomonadales > Sphingomonadaceae > Allosphingosinicella. The sequence goes on along the minus strand of DATINU010000371.1, from coordinate 3,265 downwards.
GTAGAGCGTGTCGCCGCGGCGCTTTTCGACCCTGACCAGCACGCTCGCATATTCGGCGCAGAGCGCGCGCCCCGGCTCGCACCAGAGCTCGGCGGAATAGGAGATGGGCAGATCCTCGAACGCGTCGTGGATCACCGTGAAATAGGCTTCGAGCGGCGGCGGCTCCATGCCGGGATAGGAGGAGGGAAAGCCCCCGCCCACATCGACGATGTCGACCGTGACCGCCGCCTCGACGATCGCGGCGCGCACCCGCTCCATCGCCTCGGCATAAGCGGCCGGGGTCATCGCCTGGCTGCCGACGTGGAAGCAGATGCCGAGCGCGTCGGAGGCCTGGCGGGCGGCCATCAAAAGCGACTTCATCTCGCCCGGCTCGGCGCCGAACTTGGCGGCGAGGCTGAGCTTCGCATGATCGGAGGAGACGCGGATGCGGACCAGCAGGTTCAGATCCTCGGCGCCCCCGGTGGCGCGGACGATCTTCTCCAGCTCCTCCTCGGTGTCGAGCGAGAAGGTGCGCACCTTGTGCGTGAAATAGGCCTCGTGGATCGCTTCTTCGGCCTTCACCGGATGCATGAAGCAGATCACCGCCTCGGGCAAAGTCGCGGCGACCAGCCGCACCTCGGCGATCGAGGCCACGTCGTAATGCGTGACTCCGCTTTCCCAGAGGATCTGCAGCAGATCCGGCGAGGGATTGGCCTTCACCGCATAGAGCGACTTGCCCGGAAACTTCTCGACGAAGAAGCGGGCGGCGCGCCGGGCGGCGTGCGGACGAATCAGCGTGACCGGCTGGACCGGGCGCTGCTTGGCGAGGGCGATGCCGGTGACGGCATCCGAAGGGAGCGAAGCTAGCCCCAGCGCGCGAGGATGGATGTGCAACTCAAGGGACCTCCAGGAGATAGTTGACGTGCATGCAGCCTTGCGGTTTGGAAGTCCCCCATGGGGCTGCGGACGAGCGATATATGGGTGGTGGACCCCCATGTAAAGCGGCTGTGGATAGATTCCTTTTTTAGAGGGCTTTGAATGGAATACAGGCGGCCTTCGGCAGACGGTGTGATCGCTGCGGCGGCGCGGGTCGCGCCCGACGTGACTCGCACGCCTTTGCTCCCGCTCGACTGGGACGGGCGGCGATGCTGGGTGAAGGCCGAATGCCTGCAACGCGGCGGCAGCTTCAAATTGCGCGGCGCGACGAACCGGCTGAAGCTGCTCGATGCGGCCGGGCGCGCCCGGGGCGTGGTCGCATTCTCGTCAGGCAATCATGCGCAAGGCGTGGCGCTGGCGGCGCAGGCGCTCGGGATCAAGGCGACCATCGTCATGCCGGCCGATGCGCCGGCGGTGAAGATCGAAGGCACGCGCCGGGCGGGCGCACAGATCGTCTTCTTCGACCGCGCCACCGAGAGCCGCGAGGCGATCGGCGCCCGCCTTGCCGCCGAGCAGGGCGCGACCCTCGTGCCCTCGTTCGACGATGTCGACGTGATCGAGGGGCAGGGCAGCGTCGGCGTCGAGATTCGCGCGCAGCTGGGCGCCGCGCCCCCGATGGTGATCGTGCCGTGCGGCGGCGGCGGACTTTCGGGCGGGATCGCGCTCGCGCTGCCGGAAGCCCAGGTAATCGCGGTCGAGCCGGCGGGCTGGGACGATATGCGCCGCTCGCTCGAAGGCGGCGAGATCGTGCCCGTGGAGGAGCCCGCGCCGCCCAGCCGCTGCGATGCGCTGCAGACGAAATTGGTCTCGCCGCTCACCTTCGGCGCGCTCAAGGCGGCAGGCGCCAGGGGCCTGTCGGTCAGCGAGGACGAGGTGGCCGAAGCGATGCGCTTCGCCTTCCGCGCGTTGCGGATCGTGGCCGAGCCGGGCGGCGCCGTCGCGCTGGCGGCGCTGATTTCGGGCAAGGTCGACGCGCCCGACGGAACCGTCCTCGTGGTCTCGGGCGGGAACGTCGATCCGGCGCTTTACGCGGAGATCTTGCGGGCCGGTTGAGCGACCAGGCCGACGAGCCGGGTGAGCTGGTCCATCTGCCGCGCGGTCTTGCGGAGCGAGGCGGCGTAGCTTTCCGCGTCCGCCCCCGGCCGCGCCAGCGACGCGCTTTCGATCACGCCGTCGAGCATCCGCGAGAGATTGGGCAGGATCGCCTGGTCGATCGCGGCGAGCGCGCCGGCGAACTGGCGATGGTCGATATGGCTCATGGCGCGGTTCTAGCGGGGCGCGCTTAAGGCTTTGTGAAAGCCGCACCGCGTGGCATCAGCACGGCCATGCAAGGCCCGGGTTTCTTCGTCCTTTCGGTGCTGATGATCGCCGCCGCATTGCTCGCGGGCGGCGGCGCCCACCTCATCATCCGCCGCGGCGAACGCTTCAAGGGCGGCCTGATGCTCCTCGCCGCCGCCGTCGCGCTCGGCAACGTGCTGATCTGGACTGTCTGACCGTCATCCCGGCGACGAGGATCACCTGATCGGGCAGCTCGGATCCAGCCGGAAGTCCAGATAATCGTCCACGGCCTTCATCAGGTCGGGCATCTCGTTCGCGAAGAAGTGATTCGCGCCGGGGATGGTCTTGTGCTCGATGGTGATGTGGCGCTGGGTGCGGAGCTTGTCGACCAGCTTCTGGGTGGCGAGCGGGGTCACCACTTCGTCCGCCTCGCCCTGGATGATGATGCCGGAGGAAGGGCAGGGGGCGAGGAACGAGAAATCGTACATGTTCGCCGGCGGCGCGATCGAGATGAAGCCGCGCGCCTCGGGGCGGCGCATCAGCAATTGCATGCCGATCCAGGCGCCGAAGCTGAAGCCCGCGATCCAGGTCGTCTCCGCCTCGGGGTGGATCGACTGGACCCAGTCGAGCGCCGAGGCGGCGTCGCTCAGCTCGCCGATGCCGTTGTCGAACACGCCCTGGCTCTTGGCGACGCCGCGGAAGTTGAAGCGCAAGGTCGCGAAGCCGCGCCGCACGAACGTCTTGTAGAGCGCGAGCACGATGGCGTTGTTCATCGTGCCGCCGCCCTGCGGGTGCGGGTGGAGGATCAGGGCGACGGGCGCGCGCGGGCGCGGCCCGGGGCTGAATCGTCCTTCGAGTCGGCCCTCGGGCCCTGGGAAGATGACTTCGGGCATTGCACCTGCATGTGTGGAGTGTTCAAAAGAGACGCGCCTATATAGGGAAGCGGCGCCATTCCGCAATTTCAAAGGACGTTGAGCCTCAGTGGGCAGCCGAATCTATCTCGATCACGCTTCGACCACGCCGATCCTTCCCGAGGCCGCCGACGCGATCCGCGCCGCCTGCACGATCTGGG
>DATINU010000370.1:0-5451 GCA_035473955.1 Allosphingosinicella sp. | reverse complement strand
CCGATCTCCGAGGAGGAGATCATCGCCCGCATCACATAGTCGAGCTGGGCGTCGAAATTGGCGGTGATCGCCGAGCCGAGGACGCGGTCCAGCGTATAGCCGCCCAGGCCGAGCAGCAGCAGGATCCAGACCGCCGAAATGACGATCATGCGCTGGGTCAGCGAGGCGGCGCGCTTCACGCCGCGGCGGAGCCTGGACCGGCGAAGATCGAGACGGGGAAATTTCATTTTGCGCTCACCGGCCGGAGCAAGGGCGTCGCCGCCTTAGCTGCGGATGAACACTTATGCCCTCGGCTCTTCGAGACTGTAGCCGAGGCCCCGGATGGTGGTGATCACGTCGGGCCCGAGCTTCTTGCGGATGCGGGTGACGAACACCTCGATCGTGTTCGAATCGCGATCGAAATCCTGGTCGTAGATGTGCTCGATCAGCTCGGTGCGACTGACCACCTTGCCCTTGTGGTGCATCAGGTAGGAGAGAAGCTTGTACTCCTGCGCGGTCAGCTTCACCGGCTCGCCGTCGAGCGTGACCTTGCCGGAACGGGTGTCGAGGCGGACGTCGCCCGCGATGAGCTCCGACGAGGCATTGCCCGAGGCGCGGCGGATCAGCGCGCGCAGCCGCGCGATCAGTTCCTCGGTCTGGAACGGCTTGGCGAGATAATCGTCGGCGCCCGCGTCGAGCCCGGCCACCTTGTCCGACCAGCTGTCGCGCGCGGTGAGGACGAGGACGGGGACCTTGATCCCCTCCTTGCGCCAGCGGTCGAGCACGGTCAGACCGTCGATCTCGGGCAGGCCGAGATCGAGGATGATCGCGTCATAGGTCTCGGTCGAGCCCAGATAATGGCCGTCCTCGCCGTCGGTGGCGAGATCGATGGCATAGCCCGCCCCTTCGAGCGTGGCCCTGAGCTGGCGGCCCAGATTCGGTTCGTCCTCGACGATCAGGACCCGCATCGATCTTCCCTTCGTGGCTCAATTCGCTCGCGCCGCAGCGGCCCGGGCGGGAAATGTTTCGGTGTCGGAGGTGGGAATAGCAGCAGCGGGGCGCAAGCGCCAAGCGTCACATGCCGAAACGGGCGACGACCCGGCCCGTGGCCGCATCGACATCGATCCAGATCACGTCGGCGCCGCGCATATATTTGAGCCGATAGACGGTGGGGCCGACCATCTCCGCGCCGATATATTCGGCGCCGGGGACGCGAATGCGCGCGCGAATCTGCGGCAGCGACAGGATCTGCCCCTGCTGGTTGGCGCGATAGGCGTTGTTCTGCTCGTTCTGAAAGCCGCGCGGCTGCGCGTCCGCGCCCGCGAGGGGCGCGGCGGCAAGGCCGACCGCGGCGGCAAACAGGATCAGGTTACGCTTCACTCTTGCGAAAACTCGGCTTTTCCGTGGCTATAGGCAAGCCTGATAGTCCCGCACCATTGAATAGGCCATGAATGCGCCTGTAGGGCAGGCTTAACCTTTGGCGGCCGGAAGAGGGGTGAAGCGGACCCTTGCCTAGGCCCGGCGGGCCGCCTCGACCAAAGCGCGGATCATCCAGCGGCGCACCGCGTCCGCCTCTTCGTCCGGAAGGCGGAGCACGTCCTTGCCGGCGATCCGCGCCTCGGTGCCCATCACCAGCGCGAGCGCGTTGCTCAGCCGCTCGCGCGCCCAGGGCGCCAACCCGGCCGCGGGCGCGAGCGCCGCCTCGATCAGCGGCAGGCCGTCCGCCGGGCGCTGCAGGCTGCCGGCCAGCAGGGCGCGGAGCGCGGGCTCGTTGGCGCGAATCATGGCCGCCGCCGCGGCGTCTGCGCGGAGCAGCCGCTCGACCGGCTCGGTGGAGGCATCGCCGGCGAAGAAGCCTTCGTCCGGCATGGCGATGTCGAGCGCCGCCTCGGTCAACAGGGCGTCGGTGCCGGGAAAGTAGCGATAGGCGGTGGCGCGCGAGACCATCGCCGCCGCCGCGGCCGCCTCAAGCGTCGGCGTCCGGCCCGCCTGCATCAGCCGCGCCGCCGCCTCGAGCAGGTCCTTGCGGGTGCGGCTTTTCTGGCCCTGCCGCTCGGCCATCAAACGGGCGGTCGCCGGCTTGCGGCCGGCTCGACCCGTACAGTCTCCCCCGCGATCGCGCCCGCGTCGGGGCTGCGGTCCATCGTCCGTCTCCCTTCCCGTTCAGGCCGCGTAGCTAATGAGACTAGAGTCTCATGTCAAGATTATGTGCTCATGCCTTTGCCCGCATGAAGCTCGCATTGCGCAGCAACGCGGCCGAGATCAGCGAGACGATCAGGCCGACCGGGAGGATTTCGAGGGCGATCATGGCCATGCGGAACAGGGAATTGGTGTGAATCTGCGCCCGCATTCCTTCCATGTCCGCGGTCGCGCTGGCGAGCTCGGCGCCGCTCATCCCCGAGGCCTGATAGGCGCGCACCTCGTCGGCGAAATAATCGTCGAGCATCCGGAAGTCGGTCGCTCTCAGGTAGATGTCCCAGCCGATCACGTAGATGATCGTGGCGACCAGGCTGATGCCGAGCCCCAGGAGGAAGGCGGGCATGAACTTGATCACGCCGCCCTTCTCGACGTCGCGAAAGCGCTTCATGCCGACGAAGACGAGAGTCAGCCCGACCAGCATGATCGCATAGCCGACCGCCATCGAATGCTGATCGAGCAGGATCAGCGCCGGCATGAAGATGGCGAGGATGACGAGCCCGGCGAGGCTTCCGTAGGTGAGGGCGTATCTCATGATTGGCGACTCCGAGTGAAAAGGCTGGCCCGGACGTTAGAATGGAACGGCACCGTCAGGATATCGCCCTTATGGGTGATTCGGGCAAAATCGCCTCATTCGATGACCGAGAGCATCCGCGCCTTCTCGACCGCCTGCATCCGGTTCGGCACGTCCAGCTTCTCGAAGACGCGAGCGACATGGGTCTTCACCGTATTGGGCGAAATGGCGAGGCTGCGCGCCAGGTGCTTGTTCGACTGGCCCGAGGCGAGCAGCGCCAGAATCTCGCATTCGCGCGGGGAAAGGCCGAGCGAGCGGATCGCGGCCTCGTTGCGCTGAAACGGGCCGGTGGCGGGGCGCGGGGTCAGCCTGGCGCCGGCCCAGATGCCGAGCGCGAGGAAGCCGAGCGCGAGCAGGCCGATATAGATTTCGGTGGAGAAGGCCCGGACCGTGTAGCGATAGTCCAGCCATTGCAGCGCGCCCGCGGCCAGGGCCAGCGCGCTCGCGTAGAGGATGATGATCCGCCACATCGGGCGAAGGTGCCAGAAATGAATGCGTGGGACCAGCGAGTGTGTTCCCCGGACCCCAATGGACGGACAGGCGCGGCTTTGACGAGGCATGGCCGCAAAACTAATGTAGCCCGGCTTGGGCAGGACAACGGAAGTGGCGTGACGATACCGGAGCAACTTTTCGACACCAATGAAGGAACAACCCGTACAATCACGGAATCCTCCACCGACGCGTGGAGGATTCGACGGCTACCTCTATTGGTCTGCTTAGCGGTTCTCCTGACCGGGGGAATTGCCGGGGTGATTCTCAGCGCCGGTCAATCGAGCGAGTGGCTGGGCGCATGGGGGTTCCGGCTTACGTTTTGGGGGCTGATTGTCTCAATCGTCGGATTCCTTTTTACGATATGGCAGCTTGTTCGTACCCAATCCGCAGCCATGGCCGGAGCGGAGGCTTTGCATCGTCTAAGGCGGGATTTCAGATCCTTGGACGTGATTATCGAGATTGGGAGCGCCAGAGACGCAGTCCAGTCAGCAAAAGTGAGTCTAGGCGAGTCGGATTGGCGAGCGTCTTTGGCTAGCTATGACAAGATCCGGTCGAGCGTGGATAAATCTATCGCAGCCGAAACCGGCCTTCTTAGCGGGGAGGTGGACTCTCTAAAGGACTACCAAGCCCATTTTATGGGGGTTTATGAGGCGATTGAAAGCTTGATTCGTCAGGATTCGACGTCAGTCGACACGAAGTTATTCGGGTCGAGATTAAGGGAGTTCGAAAGCTTCCTGACTCAACTTGAGTATAAAATCAGGGACAGATTCGGTGCCAAATAACAGTCTTCAGCTATCACAGCTTATCGGCCGCCTTTGGGAAAAAACCCAGGCGGGACAAATTCGGTGGGAGCAGCTCTCGGACCGGGCGAAATATCAGACGAGGCAGGGAGATTTCGTAATCGCTCTTTCAGGGCAATCTGGCGGAGGGTTGGGAGTAGGATCGGCTGGCATCGAAGTGAGACGCCTAAGCGGAGTCTTTGTTGCGCAAGCAGGAGTGGGACTTCTGAATGTGCTGAGCTCTGCATCAGCCATGGCCGGTCAAGATAGACTTACGGCCAAGGCCGAGACGGAACTTAAGCAGATGTTCGAGTTCGTCTCCGACCGAAGCGCGGACTTGGATGAGCTTCTGCGGACTCTGGAATAGTCCCGCAAGCGATGTGACGAACGCTGAGTAAGCCCGAGGTGGGGCGAACCCGTTGAGTGGCGAGACGATCCCTTCTACATCGCCCCGCCATGCCCGCGCCCGTCCTTGCCTATGAAAATCTCGGCCTCGTTCAGGGGGCCGGCTGGCTGTTTCGCGGGCTCGACCTGTTCATCGGCGAGCGGGACCGGCTGGCGCTGATCGGGCGGAACGGGGCGGGGAAGACCACCTTGCTCAAATGCATCGCCGATCTGATCGAGACGGACGAGGGGCGCCGCACGATCCAGCCGGGGGTCAAGGTGGTGCTGCTCGAGCAGGATCCGGACGTGGCGTCGTTCGCCACGCTTCGCGATTTCGCGCTGGCGGGCGGCGCGCCCGCGCACCAGATCGAGGCGGTGGCCGACCAGCTCGGGCTCGACCTCGGCCGCGAGGCGACGACGGCCTCGGGCGGCGAGCGGCGGCGGGCGGCGCTCGCGCGGGCGCTCGGCGCCGAGCCCGACGTGCTGCTGCTCGACGAGCCGACCAACCATCTCGATCTCGCCGGGATCGAATGGCTGGAGGAATGGCTCGGCCGCTATACCGGCGCCTTCATCACGATCAGCCACGACCGGACCTTCCTGAAGCGGCTGACCAAATCCTCGCTCTGGCTCGACCGGGGCCAGCTCCGCCGCGCCGAGGTCGGCTATGGGGGGTTCGAGGCGTGGACGGAGGCCGTCTATGCCGAGGAGGCGCGGGCGGCGGAGAAGCTCGACGCCAAGCTGAAGCTGGAGCTGCACTGGCTGCAGCGCGGCGTCACCGCGCGGCGCAAGCGCAATCAGGGGCGGCTCGCCAAATTGCACGACATGCGCGTGGCACGCGCGGCGATGCTCGGCCCGGCGGGGACGGCGAAGCTGGGCCTCGAGAATGACGAGGTCCGCACCAAGATGGTGATCGAGGCCGATCAGATCGCCAAATCCTATGGCGAGCGCGCCATCGTCCGGAAATTCTCGACCCGCATCCTGCGCGGCGACCGGATCGGCATCGTCGGTGCCAACGGCTCCGGCAAGACGACACTGCTCAAGCTGCTG
>DATINU010000369.1:0-3444 GCA_035473955.1 Allosphingosinicella sp. | reverse complement strand
CTTGCCGTCGCCTGGCTGCCGATGGCGCTGCTGTTGCTGCCGCTGGCCACGCTCAGGGAGCCGAGCGCCACGGCAGCAAAGCCGCTGGCATTCGCCTGTGAACCCAGGGCGCTGCTGTTGGCGCCGCCGGCTGTGCTCAGGGTCCCGATCGAGGTGCCCGCGAAACCCGTCGCCCGGCTGCCATTGCCGAGCGCGGAACCGAAATCCCCAACGGCCTGGCTGCCCATGCCGATCGCGGTGCCGCCGACACCGCTGGCCTGGCTGTTCTGACCCATGGCCGTGCTGTTCAGCCCGCTGGCTTCGCTGCTCTGTCCGGTCGCGGTGCTGTTGTCGCCACTGGCCGTGCTGGTCTGCCCGGTCGCGGTGCCGTTCACACCAGTGGCCTGGCTCAGATTCCCGGTCGCCGTGCTCGCCAGGCCGCTGGCAGCGGCCTGTGTGCCCAGCGCGGTACTGTAGTCGGCCCCCGCCGCGCTCAAAACCCCGATGCTGGTGGCCGCGAAGCCCGTCGCCTGGCTGCCATTCCCCAAGGCGGAGCTGAAATCCCCCGTGGCCTGGCTGCCCATGCCGATCGCAGTGCCGCCGACGCCACTGGCGAGGCTGTTCTGACCCATTGCCGTGCTGTTCAGGCCGCTGGCCGTGCTGCCCTGGCCGTTGGCGGTGCTGTTGTCGCCAAGGGCCCGGCTGTTCTGCCCTGTCGCACTGCTGTTGGCGCCGGCGGCGCGACTTTGGGCACCGGTGGCGGTACTGTTGGCACCGCTGGCCTCGCTTAAATATCCGGCCGCGGTCGATAGCTCACCAGTCGCGTCCGAGCCGACACCGGCCGCAGTGCTGCCCGTTCCGCTGGCGGTGCTTTGCGACCCGAGTGCCGTGCTGGCCACGCCGGAGGCAATGCTTCTCTCGCCGAGTGCGGTGCTGAGCGTGTTGGTCGCTTCGCTGAGCCGCCCGACCGCGGTGCTCTGGTTGCCACTGGCCGCGCTCGATCGCCCGATCGCCGTGCTGAAGTCACCGCTCGCGTTGCTGCCCGCCCCGTTCGCGGTGCTGTCGGCGCCGCCGGCCACGCTGAACGCGCCGGTCGCGGTGCTGTTGTCCCCGCCCGCGAAACCGAAATAGCCGGTCGCGGTGCTGCTGTCGCCGATGGCCTGGCTGGCCTGCCCGGTGGCGGTGCTCAGATCGCCGCTGGCGACGGCAGTATCCCCGACCGCGGTGCTGTTGAGGCCGGTGGCCCCCGAATTCGCCCCGCACTCGGTCGAATTCGCTCCCGGCCCCGCATTGCATTCCGCCGTCGGATCGGCGCGGGCGGGCGATGACATGGCAAGCATCGTGGCGAGCGTCAGCGGTGCGGCGGCGGAAAGAATGAAGGGCTTGAGTTTCATGGGGGTGCTCCCTGTGCTTGATGAGGGAGAGCCCTAGAAAATCCGCCGGGTCTGGCGCATACCCCGATTGGGCTATGCGCCGACCTTCAGTAGCGTCAGCAGGAGAAGCGCCGCCAATGGACGTGATCGACAATATCTACGAAGCGGCGTTCATCCCCGAACGCTGGCCTGTCGTGCTCGATCAGATGAGCGCCTTGTCGGGCTCGAAGACCGCGGTCCTCTATCTGTTCGCCCGGGATCAGCCGTTGCGCGCCGTGATCACCGACATGACGAAGGACATGCTCGACCCTTTCCTGCAATCCAATCCCTGCCAGACCAGCCCCTCCGCGCTCTGGACGATGACGACCCGGCCCAGCTCCTTCTCGACGATCGAGCCCAACCTTTCCGCCGAGGAGCTGGCCAGCGACCCCGAATGGACGGAGCTGGTCTCTCGCGGGATCGGGCAAAGGCTGACCAGCGTCATCCAGATGCCCGGCGGCGAGATGGTCACCCCGGTCTTCGCCAGGATGAAGCGGGACGGGCCGTATCGCGCCCGCGACGCCGCTGCGCTGGACCGGCTGCGCCCGCATTTGAACCGCGCGGGCCAGATCGCCGCGCGGCTCGGCCTCGGCCAAGTGAAGGCGATCGTCGAGACGCTGGACCGACTCGGGCTGGCCGCGGCTGCGATCGACCGGACCGGGCGGGTGCTCTTCGCCAATCCGCTGCTGGAGGCGATGCCCGACATGTTCGTCCCGACCGCCTTCGGGGGCATCGCCATCGCCGAACGAGTGGCGGACGAACGGTTCCGCGCGGGGCTCGCCCGGGTCGGCCGGGACGCGGCACGATCGGTGATCTCCCTGCCGGTCGCCGCCGCCGGCGAAGCGCCGCCGCTGATCGTGCATCTGCTCCCGATCTGCGGCCATGCGCGAGACGTCTTCACCGGTGGGCACGTGCTGATGGTGGCGGTGAAGGTGGAGCGGCGGGGCAGGCCCCGGCCCGAGGCGCTCGACGGGCTGTTCGATCTCACCAGGGCCGAATCGAAACTGGCGGTCGAGTTGATGAACGGCGGAACCCTGCCCGACATCGCCGCGCGCACCGGCCGCTCGCACCACACCTTGCGCGCCCAGCTCCGCTCGATCCTCGGCAAAACTGGCGTTCATCGCCAGGCGGAGCTGCTGCAGCTGCTCGCCGCGCTCTAACGTCTTGCTTGCTCCAACCCGCGAAGACCGTTATGGGCCGCCTCCTCCAAAGCGACAGCATTGGATATTTGCGGGAGGCCGGGCCCTGCCCTGCCGCTTGGACCGCTAAACTTGAACCAGGCCGGCATCGCTCGCGATCCGGCCCGACTACAGAGTGAGAGAACATGGCGAAGAAGATAACGGGCTATATCAAGCTCCAGGTGCCCGCGGGCGCCGCCAATCCGTCGCCGCCGATCGGCCCTGCTCTGGGCCAGCGCGGCGTCAACATCATGGATTTCTGCAAGGCGTTCAACGCCGCCACGCAGGAGCAGGAAAAGGGGATGCCGATCCCCACCATCATCACCGTCTATGCGGACAGGTCCTTCTCGTTCGAGACGAAGACGCCGCCGGCGAGCTTCCTCCTGAAGAAGGCGGCGAAGCTTAAATCCGGCGCGACCGAGCCCGGCAAGCAGATCGCCGGCCGGGTCACGCGCCAGCAGCTGCGCGAGATCGCCGAAGTGAAGATGAAGGATCTCAACGCCAACGATATCGAAGCGGCCGCCCGCATCATCGAAGGCTCGGCCCGCGCGATGGGCCTCGAAGTGACGGGGAACTGACCATGGCGAAGCTCAGCAAGAAGGCGAAGCAGTTCGCCGAAACCATCGACCGCGAGAAGCTCTACGGCATCGACGAGGCGATCGCGGCGGCCAAGGCCAACGCCACCGCCAAGTTCGACGAGACGATCGAGATCGCGCTCAACCTCGGCGTCGACCCGCGCCATGCCGACCAGATGGTTCGCGGCGTGGTGACGCTTCCGGCCGGCACCGGCAAGGACGTGCGCGTCGCCGTCTTCGCCAAGGGCGACAAGGCGGACGAGGCCACCAAGGCCGGCGCCGACATCGTGGGCGCGGAAG
>DATINU010000368.1:0-2431 GCA_035473955.1 Allosphingosinicella sp. | reverse complement strand
CCCGGCGATCGAGCTGCCGTCGAACATCAGGCCGTCGGTCAGCTGGTCCTCATCGAGCAGACCGGCGCACATCGTGAGATGCTGCCATTTGCCCTTGGGATCGGTGAAGCGCAGATCGACCCACTCGATCTCGCCTTCCTTGATGGCCTTCAGGATGGTGCTCGCGTCGTTCGCCATGAGAATCGCCCCCTAGATCGGAAATGCCGGATGGCGCATTCATGCCCGCGTCGCCGGAGCCGTCCAGCGCGGAGTGAATATTTCACGCGCGGGTAATCAGAACGGGCGGCGCTGGGCGGCGATCAGCATGCGGAGCAGCATGGCGACGGGGCGGGGGACCCCGACCCTGCCCTCGAGCCAAAGGCTGACGGCCGAGCGGCTGACCCCGATCGCATCGGCGAGATCGCTCTGCGTCTTGTAGCCGAGCGTGCGCATCGCGGCGCGCAGTTCCTCGGGAGACATGGAGGCGAGGCGGGGGTCGTCCATGCGGCCGCTATATCGCGTCGCTGCCCCGCTCGCCCGTACGAATCCGGATCGCCTCCTCGACGGTGGAGACGAAGATCTTGCCGTCGCCGATCCGGCCGGTCCTGGCGGCCACCGTAATCGTCTCGATCACCCGCTCCACCAGCCCGTCCTCGACGACGACCTCAAGCTTCATCTTGGGCAGGAAATCGACGACATATTCGGCGCCGCGGTAAAGCTCGGTATGGCCCTTCTGCCGGCCGAAGCCCTGCACTTCGGTCACGGTGATGCCGGAGACGCCGACCTCGTGCAGCGCCTCCTTCACCTCGTCGAGCTTGAACGGCTTGATGACCGCTTCGACCTTCTTCACTTGCGCCTCCGCCTGCTGCGTTGCAGCATAGGCCGGTCGAGGGATCGCGCCAAGGGAATGAATATGAAACTCTATGCGTTGCTTATGTCCGTGGCCCTGCTCGCCGGCTGCGCCTTTACGGTGAGCGAGCGGACCTTGCTTCATCCGACGCCGAGCGGCCCGCTGCCCCCCGAGGTGCTGGCGCGGGCGGCGCCGGCCTATACGCAGAGCGAACACTGGATCACGGCGCCGGACGGCGTGCGGCTGAACGCGGTCCTGCTCCATCAGCCGAATGCGCGCGGCACGGTGCTCTATTTCGGCGGCAACGGCTTCACCATCGGCCAGTTCGGCGGCTACGTCGCCGAGGCGTTCGCGCCCTTGGGCGTCGATGTGCTGATCGTCGACCATCGCGGCTACGGACGAAGCGAGGGGACGCCGACCCAAGCCAATCTCGAAGCGGATGGGGTGGTGGCGTTCGACTATCTCAGCGGGACGATCGGCGTGGCGCCGTCGCGGATCATCGTCCACGGCCAGTCGCTCGGCAGCTTCATCGCCGGCCATGTCGCGGCCGAGCGGCCCGCAGCCGGCGTGGTGCTGGAAAGCTCGGCGACCACGGCCGAGGATTGGGTCAACGCAAACCTTCGCGGCGTGAAGCGCGCCTTGGTGCGCACCCGGATCGATCCGAGCCTGCAAGGCCGCGGCAACCTGCCGAACATGGCGCGGATCGAGGAGCCCATGCTTCTCCTCGTCGGCGCCGCCGACCGGACCACGCCGCCGATCCTCTCACAGCGCCTTTACGCCGCTTCGCCGCTGCCGCCCGAGCGCAAGACGCTGCTGATCGCCCCCGGTGCCAATCATGTGAATACGCTCCGCCAGCCGAGCGCGATCGCCGCTTACCGCGCCTTCGTCGACAGAGCGCTGGCGGCCGACTAGCTTTTCGGGTCAGCCCTCGTTCAGCGAAACGTTGCTATGGCCCCGGGAAAGGCCCACATAAGAGGAAAGGAGGCCCTCATGCGCAAGCTTCTCACCCTTATCGCAGGATCGCTGCTGATCGGCGGCGTCGCGCAAGCCAAGGCGCCGGACCGCGAAGCCGAGATCGAGCGCGCCGTTCGCGGGCGAGTCGCCGGCGAAGCGGTCGATTGCATCGATCTGCACCGCGTCCATTCGTCGCGGATCATCCAGGACACGGCGATCGTCTACGATGCCGGCGGCGTGATCTACGTGAACCGGCCGCGCGCCGGCGCCCAGTCGCTCGATCGCAGCGATACGATGGTGAACCGCCTCTACGGCAATTCGCGGTTGTGCAGCATCGATACGGTGACGATGATCGATCCGGTCTCGGGCACCTTCCGGGGCACCGTCTTCCTGGGCGAGTTCGTGCCCTATCGGCGCGTGCAGACGGGGTCGGCGGACTAAAGCGACCGGGCGCGCCCTCAGTAAGGCGGCGCGTCCAGCCCCCTCGGGCTTTTGGTGAAGATCTCGCAGCCGTCTTCGGTAATGCCGACGCTGTGTTCGAACTGAGCGGAGAGGCTGCGGTCGCGGGTGACCGCAGTCCAGCCGTCCTCAAGGATCTTCGAAGCCGCCTTGCCGATGTTGATCATCGGCTCGATCGTGAAGAACATG
>DATINU010000367.1:0-1692 GCA_035473955.1 Allosphingosinicella sp. | reverse complement strand
GCTGCGCCGGGTGATGCCGGTGCCCGCCGAGAGCGCACCGGCCCGGAAGCTGACCGTCTACATGCCGCGAACCGTCGGCGCGATCGAGCAGATGCTCGGGGGCCGGGGCATCGGCGGCTTCTACAACGCCGATATCGGCGGTCCGTTCGCCGTGGCGCCGCACAGCTTGCTCACCGACACGTTCGAGTCCGACGTCGTGTTGTTCCACGAATATATGCACCATTTCATGCTGCAGCATTTCGCGACCGCCTATCCGTCATGGTTCGTCGAAGGCTATGCCGAGCTCTTCTCCAACACCCGCTTCGAGCGCGACGGCAGCATTGTCATCGGCTCGTTCGCCGATCATCGCGGCATGGCCTTGCGCGCGGATCCGCCGCCGCTGCGGGACCTGATGTTCGGCGCGCGACGAGTCCCGCCCGGCAGCTTCTACGCAAATGCCTGGGCGCTCACCCACTATCTGCTGATCTCCGAAGAGCGGCCCGGCCAGCTCAACCGGTACATCACGCTGATCGGGACCGGCCAGGCGCCGGAGGCAGCGGCGCAAGAGGCGTTCGGCAGCATCGATACGCTGGAACGGGATTTTCGTCGCTATCGCGGCGGCCGGCGCATCCCGACCCTCATTCTGCGCTTCGACCAGGCGCCCCTGCCCGGCCCGATCGCGATCGAGCGGCTGAGCGAGGGGGAGGAAAGCCTGCTCTGGCAGCTGGTCGAATATCGCATCGAGCCCCGAAGGCGGCTATCTTCAAAACCTGATCCGGCGGGTGCGCACCCGGGTGGAACATATGCCCGGCGATCCCGCAGCCCTGCAATTGCTGGCGGATGTCGAGGCGCTAGGCGGCAATTTGGAGGCCGCCGGGCGCGCGGTCGACGCAGTGCTTGCCCGCCGGCCGGATGCGCCCCGGGCCCTGCTGCGCAAAGGCCTGGTCGAGGTCGCCCTGCTGGAGCGCGCGCACGTCACCGACCGCGCCCGCTGGACCGCTGCCCGCGAATGGATCCGCCGCGCCAACGCCGCAAGTCCGGACGATCCGATGATCCTTTTCGAATATTATCGCGCCTTCGAGCAGCAGGGCGTTCGGCCGCCGCCGCCGGCGGTCGCCGCGCTGGAACGCGCTTTCGAGCTGATCCCGCAATCCTTCGATCTGCGCCAGCATTATGCGCGCGAGCTCGTCCGCGCACGGCGTTACCGTTCGGCCGTCAACGCGTTGGCGCCGGTCGCCTATTCGGCCCATGGCGGCTGGCGGCGCGACGCCGCGCAACGTGTCATCGACCTGATCCGTGACTTGAGCGACGGCGCCGAACCGCCGGCCGCGGCGCTCGCGCCGCCGACGCGCCCTGCGAATCAGCGCTAGGCGCCGCTTGCCACGTCCCGCCCCCTTCCCATAGAGGGAATCCGGGTATGTCCGTAGGTCGATTCATCCTGCTCCTCTTCGCGATGCTGGCCGTTGCCCTGCCGGCCCCGTTCGCGCGCGCGGACGATATTTCCGCGGCCGGGCGCTCGGTGGTGCGGGTCGTCGTCGTGGCGTTCGGCGAGGAGGGCGAGGTGGCGGGCTTCGGCCACGGCTCGGGCTTCGCCGTGGGGCCGGACCGGATCGTCACCAACGCCCATGTCGTGGCGCAGGCGCAGCAGGGGAAGAACGTCCGGATCGGCGTCGTGCCGTCGGAAGGCGCGCAGACCCGCGAGGCGCGGATCGT
>DATINU010000366.1:0-17652 GCA_035473955.1 Allosphingosinicella sp. | reverse complement strand
CGGCGGCCGAGCCGGACCTGGCGACGCACGGCGCTGCGGCCATCGGGCGCGACCACGAACACCCATGCGCCGCCAGTTTCGTTATAGAAGCTCCCGTTCGGGATCAGCCGGGCCGGCGCCGGCGCGCCGAGAGTGAGGCGGGTCTGCACGGTCTGGCCGCGCTGCAGGTCGGCCGGCTCGGCGCCGACGAATTGCAGATCGATCTCGAACGCGCCGTTGCGCACCTGCGGATAGATTTTGCTGACCCGGATCCGGTAGTTCCGCCCGCCGATCTCGGCCGCGGCGACCTGGCCCTCGCGGACCCGGCCAAGATAGAATTCATCGACCTGCGCGCGCAATTTGTTGCGCCCGGCACTGTCGATCTGGCCGAGCCGCTCGCCGCGGTTGAAGGACTGGCCGACCTGGATCGAGAAGGCGGTGAGCTGACCCGCGACCGGCGCGCGCAAGTTCAGCGAATCCAGCGTGCCGCGGGCGAGCTCGAGGCTCTGATTCAACGAAGTCGCGGAGGCGCGCAGCTGGGCGAGCTGGCTCGATTGCAGGCGCTCGTCGGTCGATTGCGTGCGGCGCAGGACCGCCAGGCGGCTGCGCGCCGCCTCATAGGTGTCGCGGCTGTCGGCCATCTGGCGGGCGGGCACGAAGCCGCGCTCGGCGAGCGGCCGCTGCATCTCATATTGCCGGCGCGCGGTCTGCACCGCGAGTTCGGCCTCGATCACCGCGCGCTCGTTGGAAAGGCGCGTCTGGGAGAGGGCCAGTTCCTGGCTGCGCATCGAATTGATCTGCTGGGTGACCTCGGTCTGGCGGGCGAGGACGTTCAGCTGCAGATCGGAATTGGAAAGCTCGGCGAGCAGCTGGCCCTGCTGGACCATGGCCCCGTCCTCGACCAGCACGCGTTCGACCCGGCCGCCCTCGACCGCGTCGAGATAGACGGTCACCAGCGGCTCGACCCGCGCGCGCAAAGGCAGGAAATCGTCGAACCGGCCCTGCGTCACCGGCGAGATGGTCAGCCGCGAGGCCTCGACCGTCTGGCTGTTGGCCGCGGGCGCGAAGAAATAGAAGAGGATCAGGAGCAGGACCACGCCGGCCGCGCCGAGCGCGATCTTCAGCTTGGTGGAGAGCCGCCGTGAGGCGACCTCGCGGTCCATGCCGCCGCCGCTTTGCGGGCCATCGCTCTGCTTGATGCGCACGACGCTCATTCAGTCCGTTTCCGAAGGCCGGGCGGCGCGGCGGACGATTGTCCGAAACCGGACAGTGACTGTCCGCCGCCGCACACCGTGGCGGACCTTAGGCAAGCGGCAGCGCCACGAGCGTGAGGAAACCGGTCCCGATAAAGCCGATCGCGAAGGCGATCGCTTCGAACTTGTCCATATGCTTCTTCATCTCTGCAAACTCCCTGATGAGGCAAAAACCCCTGTGTCGGAATGATCAGCACGAGCCGTGCCAAGCCGGGAAAAGCGCAGATTTTCGCGGATTCCGTGAAGATCGCCCGGCGGGGATGCGCCGTTCGCCTGTGCGGCGGCGGACACTGGCACGGTCCGTGAATGTCCATTATCGAACAGATCGGGAGGGCTCTCGTGACCCAGACGCGTTTCGGCCGCTGCATCGTCATCGACGACGACGAGGATATCCTGCTGTCCGCCCGCCTGCTGCTGCGCGATCTCTTCGCCGAGGTCGCGACCTTCAAGGCGCCCGAGGAAGCGATGGCGGCGATGGAGAGCGAGCTGCCCGACGTGATCCTGCTCGATGCCAATTTCGGGCGCGGCGCGACCGATGCGCAGGAGGGCTTCCACTGGCTCGGCGAGATCCTGAGGCGCGATCCGCAGGCGGTGGTGGTGATGATCACCGCCCATGCCGGGATCAACGTCGCGGTCGACGCGATGAAGCGCGGCGCCACCGATTTCGTTTCCAAGCCCTGGGCGAACGAACGGCTGCTCGCCACCGTCCGCACCGCCGCTGCGCTGCGCACCTCGCGCGCCGAAGTCGCGACCGAGCGCAAGAAGGTCGAGGCGATCGCCGCGCCCGTGGCCGGCGGGGAGACGCCCTTGCTCGGCGCCTCGCCCGCCATGGCGCGGATCTGGTCGCTGATCGAGCGGGCCGGGCCGACCGACGCCAACGTCCTCATCCTCGGCGAGAACGGCACCGGCAAGGAGCTGGTCGCGCGCGAGTTGCACCGGCGCTCCCGGCGCGCCGACCAGGTCCTGGTCTCGGTCGATCTCGGGGCGGTCGCCGAGAATCTGTTCGAAAGCGAATTGTGCGGCCATGTGAAGGGCGCCTTCACCGATGCCCGCGCCGACCGGATCGGGCGGATGCAGGCGGCGGACAAGGGCACGCTCTTCCTCGACGAGATCGGCAATATGCCGCTCCACCTCCAGCCCAAATTACTGACCGCGCTCGAGCAGCGGCAGGTCGTCCCCGTCGGCGCCAACCGGCCCGCGAAGATCGACGTGCGCGTGATCGCCGCGACCAATTGCCCGACCGACCAGCTTTCCGACGAGACGCGCTTCCGCCAGGACTTGCTCTTCCGCCTCAACACGGTCGAAATCCACCTGCCCCCGCTTCGCGAGCGGCGCGAGGACATCATCGAGCTCGCCCATCATTTCATCGGCCAATATGCGAAGAAATACGGCAAGCCCGCGCGGGCGCTGCCGGCCGACGTCGCCGCCGCGCTGACCGCCTATGATTGGCCAGGCAACGTCCGCGCGCTTCGCCATGCCTGCGAGCGCGCCGTGATCCTCTCGGACGGCGACGCCTTCGCGCAGGAGGATTTCTCGCTGTCGCGAAGCGGCGCGCCGGTCCGCGCCGCCGCCCCCGCCCCGGCTCCCGAGGCGGCGCCGCTGAGCGACCTCAACCTCGAGCGCGCCGAAAAGCAGATGGTCGAAGAAGCGCTGAAGAAGCATAGCTACAATATCTCGCTTGCCGCCGCCGAGCTCGGCCTGACCCGCGCCTCGCTATACCGGCGCATGGAAAAGCACGGGCTGTAGGATCGTGTTCAAATCGCGCTTCCTGATCGGCCTCGCCTGGCGGCTGGGGCTGCTCTTGCTGACCGTGTTCGGCTTCGTCGCCGCCTTGATGCGGCCCGACCTCGGCGCCGCGCGGGTGGTCGCCGGCCTGGCGGTGATCGCCGCGGCCTATTGGCTCTGGCGCCACGTCCAGCGGACCAACATGGAGCTCAGCCGCTTCATCGACGCGGTGAAGTTCGGCGATTTCAGCCAGGGGTTCTCGCACCGCGGCCAGGGCAGCGGCTTCGCCGAGCTGACCAGGGTGCTCGACGACGCGATCAAGAAGATGCGCGACGAGCGCCACAAATTGATCGACGCCAACCGCTTCTACGAGGCGGTGCTCGACGACGCGCCGACCGCGCTGCTGACGGTCGACAACGGCAAGGTCGAGCTGGCCAACAAGGCCGCCCGCCGCCTGCTCGTCCGCCACCAGGGCGTCCGCGTCGAGGATTTCCACGAATATGGCGACGCCTTCATGCACGCGCTGGAAGGCGGCGCGGTGGGCCGCCCCAGGCTCGTGCCGCTGGTCACCGACGGCGTCCCCCAGACCATGCTGCTCAGCGCCGCCATCGTGCACCGGCTCGGCGGCCTCGTCCGCGTCGTCGCGGTGCAGCCGATCCAGGGCGAATTGAACGCGATCGAGATCGCCGCGCAAAGCGATCTGATCCGCGTCCTCACCCACGAGATCATGAATTCGATGACCCCGGTCACCTCGCTCGCGCACAGCGCGGCCGACCTGATGCGCAAAGTCGATCAGGGCGACGATCGCGACGTCGCCGACGCCCGCATGGCGATCGAGACGCTCGCCCGCCGCACCGACGGGGTCATGCATTTCGTCGAGAGCTACCGCCAGATCAGCCGCGCGCCGGAGCTTCGCCCCCGGGCGATCGACGTCGCCGCCTGGGGCAAGGAACTGGAGAGCCTGTTCCGCGCGAGCGAGCGCACGATCGGCATCGGCTTCACCCTTTCGGTCGAGGAAGGCCTCAGGCTCGAGGCCGATCCGGATTTGATGAGCCAGGTGCTGATCAACCTGATCCGCAACGCCGCCCAGGCCGCGCGCGGCCATGCCGCCGCGCCCGAGGTCACGCTCGCCTTCTCGCGCACCCGCTCCGGCCGCACCCAGATCGAGGTCGGCGACAACGGCCCCGGCGTGCCCCAGCGGATGAAGCAGGACATCTTCCTCCCCTTCTTCACCACCAAGGAGGAAGGGACCGGCGTCGGCCTCAGCCTCGCCCGCCAGGTCGTGCTCGCCCACAAGGGTGCGATCGACGTCGGCACCAGCGAGGCCGGCGGCGCGCTGTTCCGGATTTTGATCTGAGCCCCGTGCCCTTCAACCGTCATGCCAGCGGAGGCTGGCATCCAAGCGGCCTTGGAGTCCCGCAACCAGCTTGCACCCCAGCCTTCACTGGGGTGACGGCTAGAGGCAGATCCGGGCCGCCACCCGTTCCGCCTGGGCGCGGATGTCGGGGATGGCGACGCTTTCCCAGAAGGTGCCGCGGGTGATCGGGCCGATCGCGTAGAGCGTATCCGAGGGCTGCCCACCGGCATCGAGCACGCGGCATTCGGCATCGACATCGAGGCCGACGCGCAGCGGATCGGGGCGAATCCGCCCGGCGGCCAGCAGCGAATCGAGCAAGGGTTCGCCGGCACGGACGATGTCGATCTCCGGCCCCGTGCAATTGACGATCCGGGCCACCCTGAGCGTTTCCACCGCTTCGCTTCCCCGGGATCGGAAGCGCACGACGGCCTTGCCGCCCTCCGGTTCGACGGAAATGAGCTTGCCCGCCGCCACGGCGAGCCGAGCCTCGGCCTGCAGCGCTTCGATCTTCGCGCCGATCGCCGGTGCGAGCTTGTGCCGGTGCACGTCCCACCAGGGGCGCAGGTGCCGAAGGAAGCGGCCGCGCTCGGCGGCACTCGCGTCGCTCCAGATTTTCGCGGTGACGCTGCGCAGCTCGTGCACGGCGCTTCGCCAGCCCACCGCTTCGCTGCGCGCCCGCACCCGGCGCAGCATCGCCGTGCAGCGCGTCGCCAGATCCTCGCTCGGCGCCACCATCGGCTCGCGCGGCCCATGCGCGCGCGGCGCCAGCCCGCGCCGCGACAGCGCCACGATCCGCCCGCGATAGCCGGTCGCCTCCAGCGTCAGCGCCACGTCGATCGCGGTGAGGCCGGTGCCCACCAGCAGGATGGTGTCGCCGCCGTCCAGCCCTTCGGTCACGCCCCCCGCCCAGGGATCCTGCACCCAGAGATCGCCGAGCGCCGCGGGATCGATGCCGCGCGGCGTCGCCGGGCGGAAATTGCCGGGCGCCAGCACCACCGCGTCGGCGGGCAAGGTCGTGCCGGTGGCGAGCCGCACGCTATTGTCCGGCGCCACGTCCACCGCCTCGTCGCGAACGATCGCGACATCCGCCTCGGCGAGCAGCCCGGCGATATAATCGCCGTAGAGCATGCGCGGCGCGAAATCCTCTTCGCCGCCGCCGGCCCTTTCGCCGAACCAGCGGACGAAATGGCCCGGATCGTCGCCATAGGCGCTCATCCGCCGCGCGGGCACGTTCAGCAAATGCTCGGGCCGCCCGGTCGAATAGGCAACGCCGCGCCCCGGCGTCCGTTCGCGCTCGATCAGGGTGACCTTGCCCGCGCCCCTGCGGACCAGATTGAGCGCCTGCAGCGTGCCCGACGCGCCGCCGCCGATCACCACGACGCGCTGCGGGACCGCCTTGGTCACGCCGGCTCCCGCTCCGGAAGGTCGTCCATGCTCACCTGATCGGCGAGGCTGAGGCCGTCGAGGATCCGCGCGGTCTCGTCCCGCACCATCAGCATGGCGCGATGAAGCCGGCACTTATCCTCGGAAATGCAATTCTTGCAGGTCTCGTAGGCCAGCCGGCTGGCGCAGGGGAGCAGGCCGAGCGAGCCGCGGGTCAGCCGGACGATCTCGCCATAGCTGACCTCGTCGGGCCGCCGGGCCAGCCAATAGCCGCCATCGCGGCCGCGCATCGTCTCGACCAAGCCCTCGCGCCGCATCTGGGAAAGGATCACGGTCAGGAATTTCGGCGGCAGCTTCTGCGCCTCGGCGATCTCGGAAAGCTGGACCGGCCCTTCCCCATAGCGGTCCGCCAGGTGGAGGAGCGCCCGGATTGTATACCGCGTCCGTTGAGAAAGCATGGCTCCCCATACACCTCATACCCGGCATGGCAACGTCCGTAGCCGGACGCGCGGGCTAATCTCCGGCCGGTGTGGCGCTCAGACCGCGGCGAGGGGGATTTCGAGCACCGCCTCGATCCGGATCGCGCCGGCCGCGAGCGGCTCGGGCGGGGCCGCGCCGTCGGCGGCGAAGCCCTTCAGCGCCTCGGCCAGCGCGTCGCGGGCGTCGGCCAGCGCCTCCTCATCGTCCCGGCCGAGGCCGGTGACGCCGGGGAGATCGGGCAGGCTGGCGATGACCAGGCCGTCATAGCGGGTGGCGAGTTCGACGGCATAAGCGACCATGATTGCCTCCTCAGGCTTCGGCTTCGGCGGGGGTAAGCGCGGGCGGCGCGGCCGGGGATGCGGGCAATTGGGCCAGCTCATCGTCGAGGCTCGCAATCGTCCGGCTGGCGGTGTGGGTGAACAGGCCCGGGAAGAAACCGTGGATCAGGCAGGCGAAGCCGGCGCCGAGCAGCCGGCCGCCGATCCGGAAGGCGCGCGCCATATGGGCGAAATAACCGAGCCCGACCTCCTGGAGATGAGTCATGCCTCGCTCCTTTGTCTACCATCCTGATTGGAATTCGCGCGTGGGGCGAGTCCCCCGCTCGCGGCATGGCGCGCGCGGCCCTCGATTCGGCGCATTTCGCGGGGCTTGAGGGCAGCGACGCAGGCCGGAGCGGACGCTCGGCCGCAACGCGGAAGAATCGCCGCAAGCCGCTCTGCCGAGCGTCTTTGGGCTGTGCGGGCTATTCGACCCGCGGCACGGCGGAGACCCGGTTATCGCGGCCGACGATGTCGAAGCCGGTGATCCGGCCCTCACGCCGCCGGAATTGGATCAGGTCGCCGACGGCGGGACTTTCGAACAGGTCCTCGCCGAGGCAGCGGAGCTGGAGCGGGTCGCGCCCTTCGCGCTGGTAGATCAGGCCGCCATTCTCGATCCGCACCGTGCGCTGCTCGTAGCGGCCGACATAATCCTGCATTGGCGTCGATGCCGGCGTGCAGGGGGCGAGAACCCAGGAGCGGCGCGCCTCGGGATCGAGCACGACGATCAGCTGACGGAGGATCCGCAATCCGACAACGGTCTCGCGCCCGACGAACCGGATGTCCGGATTGACCAGCGTGACGGGCCCGATCCGCACCGTCCCGCGCAGCCGCGCCCCGTAGACCGGGCTTTCCCCGCTGACCGACATGGCCCGGCCGGTCACCCGCGGCGATGCTTCGAGCGGCAGGCGATCGGCCATGGCGAGCGGCAGCGATAATGGATGGGTGGCGCCGCTGTCCATGATCGCGCGTGCCGTGACACCCCCCGGCAGCTCGATATCGACCGCCGGCAGCGAATCGTCCTGCGGGCCCAGATAGGGCGTGCCCGGGCCGGCCGGCGCGTCCGAGACGCGCTTGTCCCGCAACCTGACCCGGTTCCAGCCGAGTTCGAGATAGACGAGGCTCCCCAGGAACAGGTTGGGGCCGATCAGGCCGGCCGCGTCCTCGCCGGCGTATTCATAGGCATCCGCCGTTGCGTCACCCAGGGCCAGGCCGTTGATCGTGGCGCCCGCCAGGCTGACGGACACCGCCGGGAAGCTGGTGCCGGTCCAGCCATCGAGGACCGAGCTCGCCCCTAGCTGCCGCAATCGGATCGCCTCGACAAATTCACGGTCGAGCGCGTTGCTGGTCGTGCCGGTGTCGAACACCACTGGAATCGGCATGGCGCCGATCCGGATCATCGCCAGCGCTCGGTTGCCCGACATATAGATCGGAAACGCCCCCTCCCGCGCGGCCGTTGCGGGCGGCGCGGAAGTTGCCGCCGGCTGCGACGAGGCGAGCGCGCAGGGTGCGGCGAAGAGGCACAGCGCGGACAGCAAGGCAGGGAAAAGGCGGCGGGTCATGGCTTCCTCATGCAACGATCTTCACCCTCTCTCTTACCCTGAACGCGGGAACCCTTGTGCCGGAATTATCAGCATGAGCCGTGCCAAGCACCGAAAGTGGCGAATTTCGACCATTTCCCGGTTTGGGGACGGCCAACTTCGAGGCGCGGGGCTGTGCGGCGGCGGACACTGGCCCGATCATTGTTGTCCGTTATCGGACAACGGGGACGGGTCTCCCAAGACCGCGCCGAGGCCTCCTTGAAGGAGCAGCGCCAGATTCCACCTCGGCGCCCCCCGTCCCAAGCGCCTGGCCGAAGTTTATCGCGCCCTCTGGAAGGCCGGCTGACCCCTCGAAAATCGCTTCGTCGCACCCATATATTTGCGACGAATCGAGTCTTTATGACACATTTACTATATTGCGTTCGATTCCAGATCAGGCACAATGTGTGGTGGCGCTCAAGAGGGGGAGCCGCTAGAGGTTGTGGGCGCCGCACCGGCAGGCCATGGGCCGCCGGGCGAGGATCGCTTGTCTCTGTGGATATCGGGGACAAGCCGAAATTAGCCCACCGCTCCCCCGTCGAAAGGCCTAAGGGTGGGACGAATCCCGCTGGAACGAATTGAGAACAAGGGGTAGAGAGATGGACCTGTCCGGTAGTCGAGAAGTGAGTATGGAGGACGTGGCCACCAGCGTCGGCGAAGCGCCGCCCAGGAAGGCGAAAGCGGCCCGCAAGGGCGCCGCCGAGAATGACTCGCGCTCGATCAAGCCGCAGCTGTTCGACGTCGTCGTCGATCGCGCGCGCGACGACCTGCTCACCGATTTCGGCAAGGACACGCTGACCGACCGCTATCTGCTTCCCGGCGAATCCTATCAGGATCTCTTCGTCCGCGTCGCCAGCGCCTATGCCGACGATGCCGAGCATGCCCAGCGGCTCTACGATTATATCTCGAAGCTCTGGTTCATGCCGGCCACGCCCGTTCTTTCCAACGGCGGCACCGGGCGCGGGCTGCCCATCTCCTGCTACCTGAACAGCGTCAACGACAGCCTGGAAGGGATCGTCGGCACCTGGAACGAGAATGTCTGGCTCGCCGCGCGCGGCGGCGGCATCGGCACTTATTGGGGCAACGTCCGCGGCATCGGCGAGGCGGTCGGTCTCAACGGCAAGACCTCGGGCATCATCCCGTTCGTCCGCGTCATGGATTCGCTGACGCTGGCCATCTCGCAGGGCTCGCTGCGCCGTGGCTCGGCCGCCTGCTATCTCGATATCTCGCATCCGGAAATCGAGGAGTTCCTCGAAATCAGGAAGCCCTCGGGCGATTTCAACCGCAAGGCGCTGAACCTCCATCACGGCGTGCTCGTCACCGACGCCTTCATGGAAGCGGTGCGCGACGGCGCCGAATGGACGCTGCAGAGCCCGAAGGACGGCTCCGAGCGCGGCAGCGTCGATGCCCGCTCGCTCTTCCAGAAGCTGGTCGAAACCCGCCTCGCGACCGGCGAGCCCTACATCATCTTCATCGACCAGGTGAACCGGTCGATGCCCAAGCACCACCGCGATCTCGGCCTCAAGGTCTCGACCTCGAACCTGTGCTCCGAGATCACGCTGCCGACCGGCACCGATCATCTCGGCGCCGAGCGGACCGCGGTCTGCTGCCTCTCCAGCCTCAACCTCGAAACCTGGGACGAGTGGAACGGCGACAAGATGTTCATCGAGGACGTGATGCGCTTCCTCGACAACGTGCTGAGCGACTATATCGAGCGCGCGCCGGACGAGATGGCGCGGGCCAAGTACAGCGCCGAGCGCGAGCGCAGCGTCGGCCTCGGCGTGATGGGCTTCCACTCCTTCCTGCAGGCGCGCGGCCTGCCCTTCGAAGGGGCGATGGCCAAATCGTGGAACATGAAGATCTTCAAGCATATCCACGCCCAGGCGGCCGAAGCGTCGCTGATGCTCGCCAACGAGCGCGGGCCCTGCCCGGACGCGGCCGACATGGGGGTGATGGAGCGGTTCAGCTGCAAGATGGCGATCGCGCCGACCGCGTCCATCTCGATCATCTGCGGCGGCACCTCGGCCTGCATCGAGCCGATCCCGGCCAATATCTACACGCACAAGACCTTGTCGGGCTCGATCTCGATCCGCAATCCGCATCTCGAGCGGCTGCTGATCGAGAAATCGAAGAACAGCGAAGGCATCTGGTCGACGATCCTGGAGCGCGGCGGCTCCGTCCAGCATCTCGATTTCCTCACGCAAGAGGAGAAGGACGTCTTCAAGACCAGCTTCGAGATCGACCAGCGCTGGCTGATCGAACTCGCCGCCGATCGCACGCCCTATATCGACCAGGCGACCTCGCTGAACCTGTTCATCCCGGCCGACGTCGACAAATGGGATTTGCTGATGCTCCATTACCGGGCGTGGGAGCTCGGCGTGAAAAGCCTCTATTACCTGCGCTCCAAGTCGGTGCAGCGCGCCGGCTTCGCGGGCGGCGTCGAGGCCGACAATACGCCGGACCTCAGGGAGATCGAGCTCGAGTCCACCGATTACGACGAGTGTTTGGCCTGCCAGTGACGCGGCCGCGCGCCCTTGCCGCCCTCGCCGGCATCTGGACGCTCGCCGCCTGCGCGGGCCAGAGCGCGGCGGCGGTCGCGCCGAGCGCGCCCGGCTTCCTCTACGGCCTGTGGCACGGCTTCATCTTCCCGATCGCCTGGCTGATCTCGCTCTTCCGCAGCGACGTCGCCATCTACGCGGTGCCGAACGATGGCGGCTGGTACGATTTCGGCTATTTCCTCGGCATCGTCGTGTTCGGCGTCGGCGCCCGCAACTCGACCCGGATCGTCTATCGCGAGCGCGTGGTCCGCGAGAAGCCGGCCCGGGGCAACCACCGCATCGTGGACGAAGAGGGATGAGCCGGCTGACCCTCGGCCATGTCCTGCTGGCGCTCGCTTTGCTCGCCGTCCTGCACGGCCTGTGGCGGCTTTCGGCCTGGCTGCGCAGCCGCGATTACGGCCGCGGCACCCCGCAATATGCCCATGGCCGCGACGGCCGGCGCTACGCGTTCTGGTCGTTCGCGTTCGCCCTCATCCTCGCCGCCCTTTGCCTGACCCCGCTCTGCGCGGTGCCGTTGGGAGGCGGGCAATGACCGACGAGGGCGTCCGGAACGGTGACGGCTACGCGCATGCCGGCGGGTTCAAATCCGTGCTGACGCTGCGCACGCTGATGTTCGCGCTAACGGTTGGCGGGGCGCTTCTCGTCGGCCAGATCGTGATCGACCGGGCCTATGGGAGCGGCGCGTCGGCCGCCCTTTTCAGGCTCTTCATCGCCTCGTTCATGGTCTTTCACGGCACGCGCGACATTCTGGACACCGAAAAGCGCAAGGAAGCGGCCGGATCGGCGATGAGCCTGCGCAACATCCGCATCGGCGGCATTGTATTCCTGATCGCCGGCACCGCGCTTGGCACCTCCGCGATCGCGACCCTGATCGAAGCATGGAGCGGGCAATGACCGGCCCCCTGCTGATCCCGGCCCTCATCTTCTTCGCCATCGGCGCGGCTTTGATCGCCTGGCCGCACAAGGCGATCGCGCTTTACGTGAAGATCCTCAAGCCGATGCGCTCCATCTTCGGCTCGGTGGTCGAATGGGAGATCCGCCTGCTGCAGGGCCGCGTCGCCCCGATCCTCGTCCGCCTGTTCGGCGCCTTCGCGATCGTCGCCAGCTTCGCCATAATCTTCTACGCCACGGGAGCCGCGCGATGAGCCGCTTCGCATCCTGGGACATTTCGACCTGGATCTGGGCGTGCCTGTGGTGCCTGATGATTCTGCTGGGCGTCTTTCAGCTCCTGGACCACCTGCGGGGGAGCGGCGAGCCGGCGCGCCGCTGGTACGATCTTGTTTTGGGCGGGCCGGTTTTCATCGGGCTGGGACTGGTCCAGTTGCTTGCGCTCCGCCCGGATCATGGAAGAGCGCCTTTCGACATCGGCTTCGGCATTTTCATGGTCGCCGCCGGCCTCTGGCTGTTGCTGTTCGGCGCATGGTTCGCCGTATGGCGGCAGCGACGCTATGACGCGCAACTCGCGAACCGTCTTGCCCGCGGTGAAGACGCCTATTTCGAGGAGCTTCGCGAGCTCGAAGCCTATCCGCCCCACGCCCCGCCGGCGTCGTCGATGCAATATGTACTCGGCGCGCTCTACGTCACTCTCGGCGGCGCCATGATCGCCGCCAATCTAAACCGCTGATCTTCGAACCGGAGTAACCTGAAATGCCGCTTCTCGAATCCCGCTCCCAGTACAAGCCCTTCGAATATCCCTGGGCCTATGAATTCTGGAAGCGCCAGCAGCAGATCCACTGGATGCCGGAGGAGGTGCCGCTCGGCGAGGATTGCCGCGATTGGGCGCAGAAGATCACCGATCACGAGCGCAATTTGCTCACCCAGATCTTCCGCTTCTTCACCCAGGCCGACATCGAGGTGCAGGATTGCTATCACGACAAATATGGCCGCGTGTTCAAGCCCGTAGAGATCAAGATGATGCTGACCGCGTTCAGCAACATGGAGACGGTGCACATCGCCGCTTATTCGCACCTGCTCGATACGATCGGCATGCCCGAGAGCGAATATGGCATGTTCCTCCAGTATAAGGAGATGAAGGACAAGCACGATTATCTCGCCACCTTCGGGGTCGACAGCGATGAGGACATCGCCCGCACGCTCGCCATGTTCGGCGGCTTCACCGAGGGGCTTCAGCTCTTCGCCAGCTTCGCCATGCTGATGAACTTCCCGCGCTTCAACAAGATGAAGGGGATGGGCCAGATCGTCAGCTGGTCGGTGCGCGACGAGAGCCTGCATTGCGAGGGCATCACCCGGCTGTTCCATGCCTTCGTCAAGGAGCGCGGCTGCCTCACCAAGGCGGTGCGCGACGACATCATGGACGTCTGCCAGAAGACGGTCCGGCTCGAGGACGCGTTCATCGATCTCGCCTTCGAGCAGGGCCCGGTCCCCGGCATGACGCCCAAGGAGATCAAGAAGTACATCCGCTACATCGCCGATTGGCGCCTCGGCCAGCTCGGCTTCGCGCCCATCTACATGATCGACGAGCACCCCCTCCCCTGGCTGGCGCCGCTCCTGAACGGCGTCGAGCACGCCAATTTCTTCGAAACCCGCGCGACGGAATATTCGAAGGCCGCGACCAGGGGGAATTGGGGCGAGGTCTGGGAGAGCTTCGACAAAAGGCAGGGCGCGAAGGCGGCGAACGACGGCGGGGCGGAAGCCGCGAAGGCGGACGGCGACGATATGTTCACGCGGGCCGGGGTGGCGGCGGAATAGTTTTCGATCCCAAATTAACTTGCCGTAACTGCAGCGCCACGTGATAGCTGAAAGCTGCTTGGGCGGACTCAAGCGGCGGGGAATATTCAAATGACGCTTTCTCAAGATAGCTTTTTAGGAAGCAGGGGGTTCGAGGAAAATCCGTTTGTTTTGACGAACGCAGACGAGGAGCAGAACCTTTCCTCCTACTTCGTACCTCCTCCCTTTTTCGACGCGGTATTAGGCCGCCCGGCCGAACCCAAGAGCTGCACCGTTTTCGCCCCTCGAGGGGGCGGGAAAACAGCTCAGAAGGTGATGATCGAAAAGGCTTCGGCCGAGATGGGCGGAGAGGATCATTTCCTCTGCCTAACCTATGATCGCTTCGTATTGCCCGATAAATTTTCTCTAAAGGATGCCACCGTTGATTGGCATCTGCTTAACTTAGTTCGGCTCCTAACGACAGCAATCTTGGTTCGGCTAGACGATGAAACGAACAGAGATATTCTCGATCAAGCCGATAAAGACTTGGTCGTAAAATCTGCCCGGACTTTCCTTTATGATATTAATGTAGCTGAATTTCAGGCAATTGTGTCCGCGCTTCGGAACTGGAGAGGAAAGACCGAAGACGTTATAAAGAAATATGGAGGTCAAATAGTAAACCTGCTTTCTGCCATTGCGACCCGATTTGATATCGGAAAGTTTGAGTACATTGCAGGAGAAAAAGAGATAAATAAACCTACTGTGATGGCTTACTTTGAACGTTTAGTAGGAATTACGGGGAAGATCGGTTTTCGGTCGGTTTATGTTTTAGTAGATAGAGTGGATGAAACTCTTGCTACTCAGAACGACTCTAAATCATCTTTTGAGTTCATTCAAAGTCTTCTTCTTGACCTCCATGTGCTGGAAACGCGGGGAGTAGCATTTAAATTCTTCCTATGGGATCAGGTTAAATCAAGTTATCTATCATCCGGCGCTCGGACCGACCGCGTTCCAATGTATTCTTTGAACTGGAACTTGGAGGAGATGAGCACAATGCTCATGGAGCGGCTCAAGGCCTATTCCGACGGTAAGGTGGCTTCGCTAAATGAGCTTCTCCCGTCGAATCTGGAATACGATCTTCATAGCCTTGTATGTGTACTAGCGGTTGGATCGCCTCGGGATATGATTCGCTTATCGAAAGCGATCATCGACGAGCAGACCAGAACCATGAACAAGCCGGGGGAGTTGAGCCGGGAGGTGGTTGCTCGCGGAATTCGGGCCTTTTCCGAACAGCGCTCAATGGAGTTATTTGGAGGAAGTCTGGAAGAGCTGCGCAAGGTTGGTTTGGCCAGCTTCACCATTTCCAAGTTAGCCAACGATATTTTTCGTGTGACGGCAAATGCCATTAGCCGTAAGATCCAAATATGGACCGATCAGGGTGCAGTCGTTCGAACCGGCGAGATACCGACGCCCGGCGCAAGGCCGCAGAATCTGTATTCTCTTGCCGATCCACGTCTATGCATCAGCGTGAAATCACAACTCCCCGTGGAAGTTGTGCTTGAGGACAACATTTACGTTTGCGGCAGTTGCGGTGGTGTAAATGTTTTTGAAGAGAGGGATGGATCTGCTTGTCATAAATGCCAAGCCGCTCTCGATCCGAGCCTAGCCGCTTTTAAAATGGTCGCCCCGAACCTCTAGCATCGGAGGTGGACTCGTGCATGAGGTGATAGGAGGCTGCCTCTGCGGCGCGATCCGCTATCGCGTGACCGGCCAGCCGCGCGCCACCTCGCTTTGCCATTGCGACTCCTGCCGGCGGGCCACCGGCGGGCCGTCGCTGGCCTGGGCGATCTTCGACGAGGACAAGGTCGAGATCGTCCAGGGGACGCTCGCCATCCACGCCTCCTCGCCCGGCGTCGAGCGCGGCTTCTGCGCGACTTGCGGGACCTCGCTGACCTATGCCCGCGCCAACCGCCCCGGCCTGTTCGACGTCACCACCGCCTCGCTCGACGACCCCGAAGCCTTCCCGCCCGCCAAGGAGATCTGGACCTCCGAACGCCTCTCCTGGGAAGCCGCCAATCCGGACCTCCCCCAATTCGCCGAGTTCAGCCCGCCCGGCGCATGATCCACCCCGCGGCTGAATCGGGTCGCGACGGCGCCTCGCTTCGTCGCACCGCAGAGGGAGATTTTCCTACACCCCCATGAATGGGATAAATGCTTCGCTCCTTTTCGCGACTCGAAGGAGTGATACCCATGTCCGACAACGAAGACGACTGCCCGCCGGAGCCGATCGATTCGGCCGCCTCTCCCGCTGATGACGGCCTCGACGACGAGGATGACCCCCTCGCCTTCGATCCCGTCCCCTTGCGTTTCCGCCACGATGGCTGGACTCCGGACAAGCAGGACGAATTCATCCGCGCGCTCGCCGAGACGGGCTGCGTGGAGGCGGCCTGCGCCCGCGTGAAACGCTCGTCGGCCGGCGCCTACAAGCTGCGCGTGCGCCCCGATGCGCAGAGCTTCCGCCTCGCCTGGGACGCGGCGGTCGACGTCAGCGTCTCGCGTCTCTCCGATGCCGCCCTGTCGCGCGCGATCTACGGGGTGCCGGTGCCGCATTATTACAAGGGCGAGCTGATCGGCGAGCACCGCCGCTACGACGAGCGGCTGACCATGTGGCTGCTGCGCTACCGAGATCCGGCCCGTTACGGCCGCTTCCACGACCGGATGAGCTTTCGCCAGCATCCGGAGGGGCGCCCGCTGATCCTGATGCACCGGCTCGGCGAAATGTGGGACGATTTCTGCGGCATGCTGAAGCGGCGCTTCCCGATCGGGCGCGATTATGGGGAGGATCCGGCATGACCCACCGCCAACTTCCTCAACTTCCGCGCGCTACGGCGGTCCGCGGCCGCGCCCCGCCGCCGCGCCCCGCTGCCGTCCGCTCAATCGTGGGTGCAGCCGGGCTCGCCGTCGCAGATCATCTTGTCATAGTCCGAATTCGCCCCGATCGAATGGGCGGCGGCGAGCAGGGGCAGATAATCGCCCTTGAGGCTGCCCATCCCGAAGGCGCCGAAATAATGCCGGAGCGCCTGCAGGCGATCGACCAGGCCGGTCGCGGCCGGCACGCGCGTGCCCACGCCCGCATAATTGTTGTCGGCGAGATGCGGCCAGGCCGCCGCGATCAGCGGCTTCGCCCAGCCCGGCGTGTCGGCCCCCGGCGGCACCAGCGGCACGATGTCGAGCAGATATTCGTAGCGCCGGCAGCGGATCCCGCCATGCGCCTGATAGGCGGTGCGGAAATCCGCGTTGCCCGCGCGCGCCGCGGCGATCGTGAAGACGCGGATCGGCGCGTCCAGCCCGTGAATGCCGAGCGCCCGCCAGGCGGCGAGGTTGGCGAGCGCGCCGCCCTTGCTGTGTCCGGTGACGAACAGGGCGTTCGGCCCGCCGGGCTTGATCAGCCCCTGGATCGCCGGCACGATCTGCCCCCAGAGCGCATCGACCGACTGGGCGAAGCCCTTGTGGACCCGGCCCGGATAGACCGGGTTGTCGCGCGACAGGAACTCGACATTGTTGAACCAGTCGCGCGCGACCTGGCCGGAGCCGTGGCTGTCCTTCTGGAAGGGGGCGAGCGTACCTCGAAAGGCGAGCACGATGCCCGCGTCGACCCGCCCGATCAGCGCGCGGTCGATGCCGTTCGGGCCGGCGGTCAGGAAGGCCGGTTCGGCCGTCCAGCCGACCGGCGTCCCCTTGGGCGGCGCCGCGTCCCCGTAGGTCTGCCGGCAAGCGAACAGCAGGCGCCGCCTGATGCATGAATCGGGCATGATCGGGCCCTCCCCCGCGCCCCTGCTAGCGGATCGGGGCGGAACGGGCTGTGACATTTCGCACAGCCCGGCGCTCCGCATGCCGGCGGCAGGGCGCGCGGGGGCGAAGGCTCACTCCGCCAGGATCGCGGCCGCCGTCTCCTCGATCGACCCGGCGACGAGCAAAGGCTGGCCGCCGACGATGCCGACCTGGGTCTGGCCGTTCTCATAGGTGCGCAGCCAGGCGACGTTCGCCACCACCACCAGATAATCGCCGCCGCGCGACTTGAGCGAAACGAACTTCATTTCCAAGGTCTCCGATCTATCGCGCTGTTCTAGGGAAGCGGCCTCTGTTTGAGGTTAACACTGGGCCCGACGCGCAAATCAAGGCTCGAACCGGCCCTCGCCTTCCCGATCCCGCTCATAACGATGCGCCAGCGCAAAGGGCGGCAGCCAGGCCTCGCGGCGGACGGTCCAGAGCTCGTACGTCGGCCGGAGCTGGTCGGGGGCGTCGAGGCAGCCGAGGTTCACCTCGATCTCGTCGCCGGACAGGCCGAAGACC
>DATINU010000365.1:0-2859 GCA_035473955.1 Allosphingosinicella sp. | reverse complement strand
TACCGTGGCGTAATTCACCTGCACGGCCGCCTCGACGCCGAGATCCGCGCGGCGGGCGAGGTGGGCGGCATAAGCGCTGGCGACCATGGTCTTGGTCGGCATGCAGCCGGTGTTGACGCAGGTGCCGCCGAGGAGGTGCCGCTCGACCAACGCGACCTTCATTCCCGCCGCGGTCAGCCGCCCGGCGAGCGGCGGCCCGGCCTGGCCGCCGCCGACGATGATGGCGTCGAAGCGGCGGTCGCTCACAATTGCGAGACGATCAGAAAGGCCCCGCCAAGGGCGACCGCGTCCTCGATCAGGGCGGCGGGGAGATCGCGGCCGAAGCCCTTGGCGAGCGCGCCGCGCACCGCCGCGCCGGCATAAGTGCCGATCACCGCCCCCAACACGCCGGCGACCAGGCCCGGCACCAGCACGTGCGCGGCCGCGCCGATCGTCGCTCCCGCAAGGCCGCCCATCACGATCCGGCCGCCGAACTGGATCGGGACCTTGCGGCTCGGCGTCGAGGGGCGCTGGTCGTTGATCAGCTCGAACAGGGCGAGCACAGCGAAAATCCCGAAGGCCCAGGTCGAGGCCATGAAGGCGAGCGGCGTGCCTTCGAGCGGAAGCCAGCCGAACCAGGCGGCGAAGCTCACCATCGCGGGCGCGGTCATCGCGCGCAGGCCGGCGATCACCCCGATCGCCAACGCAAGTCCGTAGATCATGTCGCGCTCCCCTCTTCGAAAATCAGTGCGGGCAGGAGGTCTCCGGCCCGGTAACGAGATCGAGGCAGCGGCCGTCGACGCTGCCCGGCGCGAGCGGCAGGCCGATCAGCCCGGCCAGCGTCGGCATGATGTCCACCGTCTCCGCGGTCATCGGCTGCTCGAAGCCGGTCAGGCCGCGCCGCCAGAACAGGATCGGCACGCGCCGGTCGTAATCCCAGGGGCTGCCGTGGGTGGCGACCGAGCCGGTCGCGCTCGGCGCCGCGATCGGGGTGACGCGCGGGCGCAGCAGGACGATGAAATCGCCCGAACGCTCGGTGTCGAACGAGGCGCGCGCGCGCTGGATCAGCGTCCAGGCATCGGGCGGGCCGGACGGCATCGGCGTCGCGGCGATTTCCGCGCGGGTGAAGACGGCGGCGACCTGCGGATGGGCGCGGTAGGTCGCGACCGCCTCATTGAGCACGCGCGCACGAACGCGAGGCGGCAGCGCGCGGCTGACATACATGTCGCCGAACGGCCCGTCGCCGTAGAGCACCTGCCCCTGCAGGCGCAGCCGCCGGGCCAGCGTCTCGCTCATCGCGCGGGCATTGAGCGCGGGATCGGAGCGGGCGCCGGCGCCCGCCTGCTGCTGCAGCCGCTCGGGCAGGTCCTGGCCGCCATGATCGGCGGTCAGCACCACCGCATAGCCGATGTTCGCTCGGTCGAGCTCCTGGAAGAAATCGCCCAGGATGCGGTCGAGCGCGAGCAGCTGGATGCACATCTCGCTGCCGTTGGTGCCGTAGCCGTGGCCGACATAGTCGGTGGCGGAAAGGCCGATGGCGAGCAGATCGACCGCTTGATGCTCGCCCAGCTCGAAATCGACGCGGAGCGCACGGGCGAGATCCAGGATCGTGGCGTCGAAATCGGGCGAGGCGCGGAAGGCGCCGCGGTCGTCGGCGGCCCGAGCGAAGCGGCCGCTGCCGACGGTCGTGTCGCGGCCGGGCACGGCGGTGCCGCGGCTCCTCGTCTCGCAGAGCTCGGGCATATTCATCGCCTCACGCGGCCGGGCGAGGGCCTCGGCGATCCGCGCATTGGCGGCGTGCACCGCCGCCGGCTCGGCCGCGCCGGCGTGGCTGACGAAGCGGCGTCCGTCCCACCACCAGCGCTCGTTGGGGTTGTGGCCGCCCATCATCACCGCCGCCCGGTCCTTGCCGGCCACCGCGATGACCTGGCTGCGCGGATCGGCGCGGCGCATCAGATCGCCGAGCGTCGGTACGCGCAGGTGCCACGGAGAGACGGTGTAATTTTCCGACGTGCTGCCGGGGACGCGCTCGTCCTCCGAGCAATAGATATATTTGTCCTCGCGCGCCGTGCCCTGATCGTACCAGTTGTTGGCGATGATGCCGGTGCGCGCCGGGCGGGCGCCGGTCAGGATGGTGCTGTGGCCCGGGCAGGTCTCGGTCGCGGCGTGCGACTGGTAGCCGGCCGGGAAGACGATGCCGTTGGCGAGCCGCCGCAGGCCGCCGGTGAAATGCTGGCGATACTGCGCGAAGAGATCGGCCGAGAATTGATCGACCGAGATGGCGACGATGAGGCGGGGGCGCCCGGGAGAATCGGCGGCCTGGGGCCGCGCGGCGGCGGGGGCCGCGGCAAGCAGCATGGCGGCGAGCAGATTCAGCTTCATGGGCACCCCCGGGTTCAGGCGCGGTCGAGACGCTTTCCGATCGCGACGCAGGCGATGATGACGAACGGCACCAAGACGGCGGAGAGCACGACCTTGGCGAGCGCCTGGCCCAGGATCAGATCCCAGATCGGGCGCACGCCATAGAAGGAGACAGTGATGAAGATGAGCGTATCGACAATTTGCGACAGCGCCGCCGCGATGAAGCCGCGGATCGCGGCGAAGCGACCGGTGGCGGCCTTCAGCTTGGCGAAAATCCAGATGTTGAGCGGCACCGAGATGCCGTAGGCGACGATCCCTGCCGCCATCAGGCGCCAGCCCTGGCCGACGACGATCGGGAATGCGGGCTGGGCCGGCGGATACATGCCCGGGTCGGTCGGCAGACGCACCACGATGAACGAGAGCGCGATCGCGGCGATCAGGGGCGCAAAGCCCCAGCGCACGAGCTTATTCGCCATCTCCTTGCCGTGCAGCTCGGCGACGGCGCTCGAGAGCGCCACC
>DATINU010000364.1:0-4685 GCA_035473955.1 Allosphingosinicella sp. | reverse complement strand
GCCTTTTGATCGAGTTCCAGGAGCTCGATCGGAGAATGAGGGATTATGTCCGCGGCGCGGCCGATGGCGCGCATCAAGGCCCTGAAACAGAAAGGCGTTAGGCTTCCGGCGCTCTCGCCCTGATCGCAAGCGCGTGGATGCGCTCCCGCATCAAATCGCCGAGCGCCGCGTTGACCGCGCGCTGGCGGTCGAGGCGGGACATGCCGGCGAAGGCCTCCGCCTCGATCTCGACGGTGAAATGGCTTTCGCCGCTGCCGTCGTCGCCGGCATGGCCCAAGTGGCGGGCGCTGTCGTTGATCACGGCGAGACGCGACGGAGCGAGCGCTTCGCGCAGGCGTTTCTCGATTTCCATGGCGACAGGGCCGTTTAAAGGAGCGGTCATGGCCGCTTATATAGGGCGGTTGGCGCGATAAGGGAGCGAGGATTGGCGAGCGCTGGAAAGAAACAGGCGCGGTTTCACGGGCGGGTCGAAGGGCGGGCGCAGCACTGCGCCGAGCCCGGCTGCGACGCGCCCGGCGAGTTCCGCGCGCCCGGCGTGCAGCGGCCGGGCTTCGACGGGCCGGGCGACTGGCGCTGGCTCTGCCTCGACCATGTCCGCGAATTCAACGCCACCTATAACTGGTTCGAGGGGATGAGCCCCGACGAGATCAGCGCCGCACAGACGCCCTATGGCGGCTGGGAGCGGGAAACGCGGGCGTTCGGCACCGCCGGCCAATCGCCGCCGCCGCGCTGGGCCGATTTCGTGGATCCGCTGGACGCGATCGGCGCCCGCTTCCAGGCCGCCTCCCGCAAGGCCGAGCGCGAGGACGGCACCCCGCTGAGCGATGGCGACCGCAAGCATCTCAACCTGCTCGGCCTCGACGTCGATGCGGACCGCCGGACGCTGCGGATGCGCTATGCCGAGCTGCTCCGCCGCTATCATCCCGACCATAATGGCGGCGACCGCAGCCACGAGAAAGCATTGCAGGCGGTGATCGAGGCTTATACGGCGCTCAAACGGCGGCCGCTCTTCGCCTGACCCGCCCGGACCATTCGAGAAAGACCATGGCAGACATTCCGAACGTGAACCCCGACAGCCGCGCCGCGACGGTGATGGACGCGCCCGACCAGATGAAGAAGGTGCGCGACCTGTTCGGCATCGATTCCGACATGGAGGTGCCGGCCTTCTCCGAAGCCGACGAGCGCGTGCCCGACCTCGATCCGGCCTACGTCTTCGATCCGGATACGACGCTGGCTATCTGCGCGGGCTTCGCGAAGAATCGCCGGGTGATGGTCCAGGGCTATCACGGCACGGGCAAGTCCACCCATATCGAGCAGGTCGCGGCGCGGCTCAACTGGCCGATGATCCGGATCAACCTCGACGCCCATATCAGCCGCATCGACCTGATCGGGCGCGACGCGATCGTGCTGCGCGAGGGCCAGCAGGTCACCGAATTTCGCGAGGGCCTGCTGCCCTGGGCGCTGCAGACGCCGACGGCGCTGGTGTTCGACGAATATGACGCCGGCCGGCCGGACGTGATGTTCGTGATCCAGCGCGTGCTGGAGACGGAGGGCAAGCTGACCCTGCTCGATCAGAACCGGGTGATCCGCCCGCATCCCTATTTCCGGCTGTTCGCGACCACCAACACGGTCGGCCTCGGCGACACGACCGGCCTCTATCACGGCACCCAGCAGATCAATCAGGGCCAGATGGACCGCTGGAACATCGTCGTGACGCTGAACTACCTGCCGGCCGAGACCGAGGCGCGGATCGTGCTCGCCAAATCGGGCGAGTATGACCACGAGGGCGGCCGGGCGGAGGTCGAGCGGATGATCAAGGTCGCCGAACTGACGCGGGCGGGCTTCGTCAACGGCGACATTTCGACCGTGATGAGCCCCCGCACCGTCATCTCCTGGGCGCAGAACGCGCTCATCTTCGACGATGTCGGCTTCGCCTTCCGGCTCACCTTCCTCAACAAATGCGACGAGGCGGAGCGGGCGACGGTGGCGGAATATTATCAGCGCGTGTTCGGCAAGGACCTGCCCGAAAGCGTGGTCGGGAAGGCCTGACGGCCGCCGCCATGGCCGAAGACAACCCCCTCGAAGCCTTCCGCCTGGCGCTGGCCGGGGCGACCCGGGCGCTGGCGCGCGATCCGGAGGTGGAGCTCGGCTTCACCAGCGACGTGCCGACCGCCTCGGCGAAGAGCGTCAAGGCGCCGATGCCGGGGCGTTCGCTGGGCGCGAAGGAGGCGGCCGAGGCGCGGGGCTTCGCCGATGCGGCGGCGCTGCGGCTGCGTTATCACAGCGAAAAATTGCATGCGCGGAGCGCTCCGGCGGACGAGGTCGCCCGGGCGGTGTTCGACGCCGCTGAGCAGGCGCGGGTCGAGGCGCTGGGCGCGCGTGCCATGGCGGGCGTGCGCGCCAATCTCGCCGGCTTGGCCGAGCTCAGGCTGCGCACCGATCCGCTGGTCCGGGCGCGGAACCGCGAGGAGGTGCCCTTGGGCTCGGCGATCGGGCTGATCGTGCGCGAGCGGCTGACCGGCGAGGTGCCGCCCGAGGCCGCGCGCGAGGGGCTGGCTTTGGTGTCCGGCTGGATCGAGGAAAAGGCAGGCGCCGATCTCGACGCGCTCGGCCTCGTGCTCGACGACCAGGCGGCGTTCGCCGCATTGGCCGCGAAAGTGCTTCGAGACCTGGAGCTGATCGAGGGCGAGCCCGAGGGCAATGCCGATCCCGACGCGAGCGATGAGGAGGGTGGCGACGAGGACCGGGACAGCCCCGCCGAGGACGAAGGCGAGGACGAGGACCAGGGTCGCGGCGACGCCGAGCTTCGCGGCCAGACCGACACCGCGAGCGACGATGCCGACGAGAGCGAATGGTCCGAGGAGGAGATGTCCGATTCCTCGGACGGCCTCGGCGAGGAGGGCGAGGAAGGAATTCTCCCCGTTCGCCCGAACCGGCCGCTCTCCGAACTGCCGCCAAGCTTCGACTAC
Source organism: Allosphingosinicella sp. (assembly GCA_035473955.1). Taxonomy (GTDB): domain Bacteria; phylum Pseudomonadota; class Alphaproteobacteria; order Sphingomonadales; family Sphingomonadaceae; genus Allosphingosinicella. The sequence continues at coordinate 1,716 of DATINU010000364.1, read as the reverse complement.
CGGATCTTCACCGGGCAATATGACGAGGAGGTCGAGGCCGCCGCGCTCTGCGACGAGGAGGAATTGGGGCGGCTGAGGGCCTATCTCGACCAGCAGCTCGTCCACCTGCAAAGCGCGGTCACCAAGCTCGCCAACCGGCTGCAGCGGCGGTTGATGGCGCAGCAGAACCGCAGCTGGGACTTTGATCAGGAGGAAGGGATGCTCGATGCGGCCCGGCTGGCCCGGGTGATCGTGAATCCGTTCCACTCGCTCTCCTTCAAGGTCGAGCGCGACACCGAATTTCGTGACACGATCGTCACCCTGCTGATCGACAATTCGGGGTCCATGCGGGGGCGGCCGATCTCGATCGCCGCGATCAGCGCCGACATCCTCGCCCGCACGCTCGAGCGGGTCGGGGTGAAGGTCGAGATATTGGGCTTCACCACGCGGGCCTGGAAGGGCGGCCAGGCCAGGGAGAAATGGCTCGCCGACGGCCGCCCGCCGCAGCCGGGCCGGCTCAACGACCTTCGCCACATCGTCTACAAGCGCGCCGACGAGCCCTGGCGCCATGCGAGGCGGAGTCTCGGCCTGATGATGCGCGAAGGGCTGCTCAAGGAGAATATCGACGGCGAGGCCTTGCTCTGGGCTCACAACCGCCTGCTCGGCCGGGTCGAGGAGCGCAAGATCCTGATGGTGATCTCGGACGGCGCGCCGGTCGACGATTCCACCCTGTCGGTGAACAGCGGCACCTATCTGGAGCGGCACTTGCGGCAGATGATCGGCTGGATCGAGGCGCGTTCGCCGGTCGAGCTGGTCGCGATCGGCATCGGCCACGACGTCACCCGCTATTACAGCCGCGCGGTCACGATCATGGATGCCGAGCAGCTCGGCGGAACGATGATCGAGCAGCTCGCGGGCCTGTTCGACGCGAAGCCGAAGCGGGTTTGAGGGGGCGAATATGTTCAACACGATCGAAAATGTGCTGAGCCCGCAGGAGGTGAGCGAGCTGCGGGCGATCGCCGCGCGGGCCAAGTTCATCGACGGCAAGATCAGCGCGCCCGGCGCGACCGTGAAGAACAATGTCGTGATCGGCGATCCGGACCTGGTCGGGCGCTCGGCGCAGATCGTCGCCGACGCGCTTTACCGCAACGAGGATTTCCGGGTGCTCGCCTTCCCCAAGGCGATGATGCCGCCGATCCTCACCAAATATGGCACCGGCATGTATTACGGAACGCATGTCGACGCGGCCTTCATGCCGCACATGTCGCGCTCGCTGCGCAGCGACCTCTCCTGCACGATCTTCCTCAGCGATCCCGACAGTTATGAAGGCGGCGCCCTGGTCGCGCGGCTCGGCTCGACGGAAGTGTCGCTTCGCGCGCCCGCCGGTGCCGCGATCCTCTATCCCTCGACGACGCTGCATCGCGTCGAGCCGGTCACCCGCGGCGAACGGCTGGTGGCGCTGACCTTCATCGAAAGCCGGATCGCGGAGACGGAAAAGCGCGAATTGCTCTACGAGCTCAACGAGGTCGGCGCGATCGCCGGCGAGAAGATGGACGTCCATACCTATACGCGGCTGCAGCGCGTGCAGGAGAATCTGCTGCGCCTGTGGGCCGATCCCGACTGAGGCCCAAAAAATTGGGGCCGGCCTCCCGAAGGAAGCCGGCCCCGCCCTTCGCAACGCTGAACGAAGGGTAACGCGGTGTTTAGCGGCAGTCGCGGGCGACCTCGCGGCCGATC
>DATINU010000363.1:0-2746 GCA_035473955.1 Allosphingosinicella sp. | reverse complement strand
CACCATGTCGGAGCGGAAGGCGGGGTTGTCGGCATGGCGCTCGGCATTGCGGGACACCAGGCTGAGCTGGCTCACCAGGTTCTTGATGTCGTGCATGATGAAGGCGAAGCGGCGGTTGAACTCGTCGAAGCGCTGCGCGTCGGCGAGCGCGCGCTGCCCCCGCGCCTCGGCGATGTAGGACGCGGCCTGGATGCCGGCGGTGCGGAACAGGTCGAAATCCTCCCAGTCGAGCGGGCGCCGGATGGCGGGATGCTCGAGGATGACGAGGCCCGCGAGCCGGCCGCCGTGGATCAGCGGCACCCCCGCCCAGGCGCCCTCCAGCGCGGCGAGCCAGAGCGGAACGGGCAAGCGCGCGTCGCCAGCGACCAGCCAGCCCGTGCGGATTTTCCCGAAGTCGATCACATAGCCGCCGCTTTCGACATGGCGCAGCAGCGCTTCGGCGCCCTCGCCGGTCTGGGCCGGTCCGGTCCAGTGCCAGCGCCCGGCGGCGCTCAACCGATATTCCTCGTCGGCGGCGAGCAGCAGGCCGCCCGGGGCGCCGCCGATATCGGCCAGCGCCTTGACGACCCGCTCTTCGAGCGAGCCGCTCTCGACGCCGCCGCGGCCGAGCGTGTCGGTGAAGCGCAGCCATTCCTGGCGATAATCGTAGCGATGCTCGAACAGGTGCTTGGCGACGACGACGCGCAGCCAAGCGCGGAGCTTCGCCGAAGGGGCGAGGGCGAGCACGGCCAACGTCATCGCGAAGACGATCGCGACCTGGCCGAGCCGCGCCCAATCGCCGCCGACGATCTCGATCGCGCGGGCGGCGAGCATCATCGCGATCAGGTAGAAAAGGATCGCGACCACCGACACCGACTGGAAGGTGGCGGCGCGGGACAGCTGGATTTTCCAATTGGGATTGCGCAGCCCGGCCGCGAACAGCCCCGCCAGCAACGCCAGCACGGCGCCGCGCAGGGCGAACAGCTCCGCCGCCGGCGCGCGGGTGAAATAAGCGAGCGTGTAGAGGTGCAGGTCGTAGGCCCACATCGCGGCCAGCGCGAGCATCGGGAAGCGCAGCGACGGCCGCGAGCCCGGCGCCGCCTGGCCGTAGACGTTGTGGACGAGGACGAGCGAGCCGGCGGCGACGATGAGGCCGATGATCTGGCTGGTCGATTCCAGCGCGGCGAGCACGATCGGCGCCGCTGCGAACTCCGCCATCACCCCGCCGATCACGATCTGCAGGCCGATCACGCCGGCGACGGCGGCGAACACGCCCTTCACCGCGCGCTGCCCCGAATTCTCCGACGCGGAGGCGACCAGGCCGTGCATGAAGGCGAGGAAGGCGAGGTTGCGCGCGCTTTCGGCGAGCTGGGCGAGCAGGTTGTAGGGGCCGATCAGCGCCAGGAAGATCGTCCAGACCGAGACCGCGGCGAAGGCGGCGACGAGCGGCCGGCCGAGCGGATCGCCCTTCCACTGGCGCAGCTGCCAGACCGCGAGCGCGCCGTAGAGCGCGGCGGCGAGCAAATGGCTCCAGAGCGCGACGAACGGGCTCATCGCGCCCCCTCCGGCCAGATCACCACCCGCGCCGTCTGGAGGAGGATCAGGAGATCCAAAAATGGGGTATAATTTTTGGCATAGTACAAGTCATATTCGAGCTTCTCGCGGGAATCCTCTATCGAGGCGCCGTAGGGATAGTTGATCTGCGCCCTGCCGGTGATGCCCGGCTTCACGACGTGGCGCTCGGCGTAATAAGGCAGCCGCGCCTCCAGATCGGCGACGAATTGCGGCCGCTCGGGACGGGGGCCGACGAAGCTCATCTCGCCCTTCAGCACCGACCAGGCCTGGGGCAGCTCGTCGATCCGGAGCTTGCGGATCACCCGCCCGACGCGGGTGACGCGGGGATCGTCCTTCTGCGCCCAGACCGCCTTGCCGCCGATCTCGGCATCGGTCCGCATCGAGCGCAGCTTGATGACGTCGAAGCCCTGTCCGTACAGCCCCACGCGCCGCTGCCGGTAGAAGATCGGCCCCTTGCTTTCCAGCTTCACGAGCAGGGCGGTGACCGCGACCAGCGGCGCGCTCAGCACCAGCAAGGTGACGCTGGCCAGCACGTCGAAGGCGCGCTTGCCCCAGGAGGAAAGCCGCCGCCCCGCCGAAAAGCCGTCCGAGAAGATCAGCCAGGAGGGATTGAGGCTGTCGAGATCGACCCGCCCCGTCTCGCGTTCGAGGAAGGAGGAGAAATCGTGGACGGTGACGCCCGTGGTCTTGATCCGCAGTAGGTCGTTCAGCGGCAGCGCGTTGCGCCGCTCCTCGAGCGCCAGCACGACCTCGGTCGCGCCGATCCGGAGCAGGTGAGCGGGCAGGTTGGCGATATCCTCGCGGTTGACCGAAGCGCCGACCGCCGGCGCGCCGTCGTTCATGCCGATGAAGCCGACCACGCGGAAATGGGCGCCGTTGCGCCTGGCCAGCGCCTCGATCCGCGCCGCCCGCGCGCCCGCGCCGAGCACGAGCAGGCGCCGCTTGAAGCGCTCGCTGCCGAGCGTGCCGCGCAAGGCGAGGCGCACCGCGGCCATGCCGAACAAAGCCGCCCACATCGCGTAGAGCAGGCTTGATCGCCAGAAGCTGACCGGCGGCGCCAGGAAGAAGACCAGGCTGAGCAGGAGGAAGCCGAGCGCGAGCGCGACCAGCAGCCGCGCCACCGCGAAGCGCATCGATTGCAGCGCCTCGACCCCGTAGACCCCGACCGCGACCATCGCCGCCTGCACCGCCG
>DATINU010000362.1:0-14806 GCA_035473955.1 Allosphingosinicella sp. | reverse complement strand
ATTCTCGATCACGGTGTTGGCGAGGAGCTTGCGGCACATCTCGTCGAGATCCGCATCGCCGGTGCCGTCATCGACGTCGAGCTCGATCACCTTGCCCGCGCGAACATCGCGGACGCCGGCGAAGCCGAGCCCTTCGAGCGCGTGATGGATCGCCTTCCCCTGCGGGTCGAGGACGCCGTTTTTCAGCGTCACATGGACACGGACCTTCATGGCCGCCCTATGGCGCGGGCGGCTCCGTCCGGCAAGCGCTTCAGGCCGCCGTTTCGCCCTTCTTCGGCGAGACCCGCAGCATGATGGAGATGAACCAGCCGAGCACGATCTGCCAGGGCAGGAACAGCGCCCAGGTGGGGCTGACCTCGCCGCCGCTCGCCAGGAACGCGCCGAGGCCGCCGACCACCGTCAGGGCCGCGGTGCCGAGCAAGGCATTGCGCGTGGTCGCACCCGGCCCGGCCAGGCGTCCCAGCGTCAACGTGAAGAGACAGAAGGCCCCGCCGACCAGACCGCCGGCCACACCGGCCGGAATGGCGGCATTGGAGGCGTTCATCTGCCCGGCCACCGCGCCGGCCGCCAGGTAGGCCAAATAGAAATAGACCGAAACCAGCACCGCGAGGTACAGCACGATCAGCCAGTTGATCCGACGGGTGAATTCCCAAAACAGATAGGGCACGCCGAAAAAGGCGGAGCACAGCATCACCCGGTCGACGCCGGTGACCGGCCGGGCGAAGGCCTCGGTCTCAAGGGCAAGCACGAACAGCACGGCCCCCAGCACGAACAAGGCGAACGCTCTCATTTGCTCGGACATGGCGATTTCCTCCCCCGCGGTCTTTCCGCCGCTGCCCGAATGATCGCACAAAGCGCGGCCTTTGTGCACTGGTTTCGCGGCCGGCGAGCGCCTATCTTGGGACGATGAGCGACATTGCCCTCTCTCCCTCGGCCGCCGCCCGCGTCGCCGCGATCGCGGCGCGGCAGGACAAGCCCGCGATTCTGCGCCTCTCCATCGATGGCGGCGGCTGCGCCGGCTTCCAGTACCGGTTCGAACTGGCCGATGCCGTGGCGAGCGATGATGCGGTGGCCAGGGAGGCCGGCGTCACCTTGGTGGTCGATCCGGTCTCGCTCGATCTGGTGCGCGGCGCGACCGTCGATTTCGTCGAAAGCCTCGGCGGCGCCGCCTTCCAGGTCACCAACCCCAACGCCGCCTCCGGCTGCGGCTGCGGGACCAGTTTCAGCATCTGAACACAGCGGGCTCGGCGAAATCATGGAGGCGGAACGACAACCGCTCCGGCTCGTTTGCGGTCCATGTCATTTACCCAATTAAATCCGCAGCTTCCGCTTAGCGTCGAGGGGAAAGGCAAGGGCTATGCCATTGCCGTCATCGACTATGGGCCGGAACACGACCTCATCTGGGTTACGGCGCTGTCGGAGTCGGGGGAGATCTGGTGCGCGCCCAATCCCAAGGTTCGTGTGGATGGGAATTGGACGTTGGGCCGGACGGGCGCCTCTGCGTCGGCCTCGGCCCCGCGGAACGGAACGGCGGTGCCTGAGCCGCTCCGGCCATCGTAATTCCAGATTAGCCGGCGCGTCCGGACCTGCTAAGGCCGCGCTATGAAGATCGTCTCCTACAACCTCAACGGCATCCGCGCGCGGCTGCCGCGGCTGCTCGAATATCTGGACGAGCAGAAGCCCGACGCGCTCTGCCTGCAGGAGATCAAGTGCGACGACGACGCCTTTCCGATCGGGGAGATCCGCGAGGCGGGCTATGACGGCGTCTGGCATGGGCAGAAGGGCTTTAACGGCGTCGCCATCCTGACGCCCGGCGCACCGCCGGTGCTGCGCCGCATGGGCCTGCCCGGCGATCCGGACGATAGCCACAGCCGCTATATCGAGGCCGAAATCGGCGGCGTGACCGTCGCCTCCATCTACCTGCCCAACGGCAATCCCGTCGGCACCGAGAAGTTCGCCTATAAGCTCGCCTGGCTGGAACGCCTGCGCATCCACGCGGAAGCGCTGCTCGCCGAAGAGAAGCCGACCGTGCTGGCGGGCGACTGGAACGTGATTCCGACCGACGATCCCGATGACGTCTTCTCGGCGAAAGCGATGGCTTCCGACGCGCTGATGCAGCCCGAAAGCCGCCAGGGCCTGCGCCGCATCCTCAACCTGGGCTATACCGACGCGATCCGCGCCCGCTATCCGACTGGCCAGGTCTACACCTTCTGGGATTATACCGCCGGTTGCTGGCAGCGCGACGCGGGCTTCCGCATCGATCACCTTCTGCTCAGCGCCCAGGCCGCCGATCGCCTGCGCGATGCCGGCGTCGACAAGGAATATCGTGGGCGCGAGAAAGCGAGCGACCACGCGCCGACCTGGGTCGAGCTCGAGGGCTGAAGAGAGGGAAGTGGCGCGCGGTGGGACTTGCGTTCCCCACAATGCGTTCGGTCGGCCTGGTGGCCGGACCCGTGCTACGGCAGCAAGATTCACCGTGTCACGCGCGCCGACTCATTCCATAGCATGAAGCCGCGGGACGGGTAAGGGCGCCGGTCGCGCTTCCGCCCCGGCTGAGCCGTCCTAGCGCATCGTCGCGAGCAATTCCGGGATCGCCACGAACGCGAAGGCGACCGAGCTGTCGGCCACGCCATAGGGCAGGAACAGATCGTCCCCGACCCGCATCCCGCCGCACGAATAGACGACGTTGGGCACATAGCCCTCGCGCTCGTGATCGAGCGGGGAGAGGATCGGATCGTGGGTGCGGCCAAGCACCCTGGCGGGGTCGTCCTTGTCGAGCAGCACCGCGCCGATCGAATATTGGCGCATCGCTCCCACCCCGTGGGTCAGCACCAGCCAGCCCTCGTCCAGCTCGATCGGCGCCCCGCAATTGCCGATCTGGATCAGCTCCCATGGGAAGCGCGGCCTGAACAGCAGCTCGCCCGCGTCCCAATGGTCGAGCCGGTCGGAATAATGGAGGAAGCAATTCTCGCCGTCCTGGCGGCCGACCATCGCGTAGCGGCCCCTGATCTTGCGGGGGAAGAGCGCCAGCCCCTTATGCTGCGCCGCCACGCCCGTCATCGGGATCAGCTCGAAGCGCTTGAAATCCTCGGTTCTGATCATCTCGCAGCTGATCCCGGCGCCCGAATAGGCAGTATAGGTGCCGATCCACTCCTTCTTGCGCGCGCTGTGGTGGAACAGGCCGAGGCGAAGGTCCTCCAGCCCGTGGCGCTGGGCCTCGGTGACCGGGAAGATGACGGTGCCGGACAAGGTCGCCTTGGCGTGGCGGCGGACGGTGACCGCACCGCCGCGCGCCGTCGCCTTGCTCTGCCGGGCGGTCGCGGCGGTGGCGAAGGGCGGCTCCGGCATCAGCTCGAACTCGCGGTCCGGCGTGACCACGCCCTCGCGGAAGGCGATCGAGGAGATGTGCCCCTCGCCGACCGCGCGCAGGCTCATCACGATCCGCTTCGCGCCGCGGCTGAGCCCGCTCTGATCGGGATGGGGAACGACGCTGGGATTCATCAGCGCCGCCGCCGAATAGCTGTATTCGTGGCAGAAATAGGCGCCGATCAGCTCCTTGCGCGCGTCGCTGAGCCCGCCGTTCTTGAGGCCGACCTGCGCCGCCACCTCCTCGAACCGCTCGATGAAGACCTCGCGGGTCTGCCAGTGCCGTGTCTCGAAATCGCGGAAGACCAGGCCGAGCTCCGAGCGGACCATGCGCGCGTCGAGCGCCAGCACCGCCTTCACCAGCCGCTTCGCCCGATCGGGCTCGGCATCCTGCGCCTGCCAGGCGAGGTGGAAGGGGCGGATCACCACCCGCGCCGGATCGGCCTTGAGGCGCAACGGATGGCGGTAGATCATCGGCGTGCCTGGTCCCGAAGGCCGATCATCGCGCAAGCGCCGAGCTGGAAGGCGAGCACCGATTCGGCGCCTCGGTTGAGGTTCGGTCCCGTCGGCGTCAGCCCATCGTAACATTCGCCGCTTTCCGCATCCGCGAGCGCGACGCCGCCGTCATTGGCGCCGAGGAACCAGGCGAAGGCGCGCTCCGCCTCCGCCAGCCAGCGCGCCTCGCCGGTCGCGGCGAAGGCGGCCTCGCAGGCCTCGATCATCCCCTGCGCCTCGAGCGGCTGCTGGTCCCAGCGGGCGGGTGGCGCATAGGCCCGGCCGAAGCTTTCGCAGCCGACGGCGCGGAAATGGCCTTCTTCGGCGGTCTGCAGCGCGGCGAGCCAGCCGAGCGTCTCGATGCCCATGTCGACGAAGTCCCTTTCGCCCGTGACGTGGCCGGCGCGGAGCAGCGCCTCCGGCAGGCGGGCATTGTCATAGGCGAGCACCGGCTCGAACCAAGCCCAGCCCGGCCGCGCATAAGCCGAAACGAGCCGGGACAGCCGCGGGGCGAAGCGCTCGACGATCGCGGTGGCTTCCCGCTGCCCCGGCATCGCGCCGAGCAAAGCCGTCGCGCCGAGGATGCAGAAGGCCTGGGCGCGCGGCGAGCCGAGGGCAAGCAGCGGCCCGGCGGCTTCCTCGAACAGATCGAGCGCCCACGCCCGCTGCGCCGGCGAGGCCGCCTCGGCGGCGGTGATGCCGAGCGACCAAAGCGCGCGGCCCTGGCTGTCCTCCGCGCCCGCTTCCTCGAGCCAGGCGCCATCGTAGCTCATGAAGTTGCGAAAGCCGGCCCTTTCGGGGTTCCAGGCCCGCTCGACGAAGTTCGCGAAGACTTCCGCCCAGCGATCGTGTAGGGCTTCGGGAAGCTCCGGGCGGCGATGCATCAAAATCAGCGCCCGGGCGTTGTCATCCACGCAATAGCCGTGCTCCGGGTCGGGGATCGAATGGCGGCTATGCTGCATGATGCCTGTGGCATCGGCGAGCCGCTCGATCGCGGCGAAGCCCGGAAGCGGCCGCGAAATGGTTTCCAGTCCGGTCAAATCGCCTCCGCGATGGATGATGGATGAGGGTCGCGGGCGCTTCGCGATCTTTCTTAAGACGTAGAACCGCAGGCTCTACGAGACGTTCCCCGTCCGCGCCAGTGCGGACGGTCCGCACGCATGGCAGTGGAGCTATTCGGATGTACCGGCGTTTTGAAGATATGCATGAATTGAGCGGGTTGCTTGGCCGATCGCCCCTGTCCCATATCGCCCTGATCGGAAACGCGATGCCGCGTCGTTGCGGTCTCGCGACTTATACGTCGCACGTCTTCGACGCGCTCGGCGCGCGCTTTCCCGAGATCCGCATCGATCATTATGCGATGAACGATCCCGGGGCCGCCTATGATTATCCGCCCTCGGTGACTGGCACGCTCCGCCAGGATTCGTTCGCCGATTATCTGGCCACCGCCGAACGGATCGAAGCCAGCGGCGCCGGGCTTGTCTGGATCCAGCACGAATTCGGCATTTTCGGCGGGACCGCCGGCGCGCACCTGCTGGCGCTGGTCGAGCGCCTTTCCATCCCGGTCGCGGTGACGCTCCATACCGTGCTGGAGCGGCCCGACGCGGATCAGCGCCTGGTCATGGAGCGGCTGATCCGGGCCTCCGCGCGGCTGATCGTGATGGCCCAGAAGGGGCGGGAGATCCTGACGCGCGTCTATGGCGTGCCGGAGCGCAAGCTCATGGTCGTGCCGCACGGCGTGCCCGACCGGCCGTACGTTCCGCCCGCACTCGCCAAGGCGCGCTTCGGCCTGGCGGGCCGCAACGTGCTACTGACGTTCGGTCTCATCTCGCCCAACAAGGGCCTGGAGACGATGATCGAGGCGCTGCCCGCGATCCTGCTCGATGATCCGGATACGGTCTACGTCATCGCCGGGGCGACCCATCCCCATCTCCTCGCCCGCGAAGGCGAACGCTACCGCGAGACGCTGCAGGCGCTCGCGGCGCAACTCGGCGTCGGCGATGCCGTGCATTGGCTCGACGCCTTCATGGACCAGGAACAGCTCCTCGACCTGGTCGAGGCGGCCGACCTCTATGTCACGCCCTATCTCAACCTCGACCAGATCACCTCGGGCACCCTCTCTTACGCGGTGGCGCTCGGCAGGCCGGTCGTCTCGACCCCCTATCAGCACGCCGCCGAGATCGTGGGTCCGCAGAACGGCGTGCTGGTCGAGCCGGGCGCGGCCGGCGCCTTTGCCGCTGCGATCTCCCGTTTGCTGGGCGACGATCAGCTACGGCAGGGCATGGCGCGAAGCGCCTATGCGCTCGGGCGGTCGATGCTCTGGCGGCGGACGGTCGAGGCTTCGATGGCGGGGTTCGCCGCCATCAACGCGCCGCTGCTGCTGGGCGCGAGGCCGGTCCGAGACCTGATTCAGTTCGCCGAGGCCTCCTGAAGGCTAACAGCGGCGCGATCGCCCCAGGCTGCCGTCGGGATTTTCGACCTCCAGCGTCGTGATATCGAGCCGGCGGACGATCAGCGTCCGCGTCGTGCCGCCGCCGGTCATGGTCAGCCGCCCGCGATTGAGCCGCCAATTGCCCTCGCCGCCGGTATGGGCGCGAAAGGTGCCGTCGCCGCGGAACACGACATATTTGCCGCAATCGCCGCTGTCGCTCCAGCGGCCGACCAGGCGTTCGGGAAGGATGGGCGCGGGACGAGCGGGCGCCGGACGAGCGGGGGCGGCGCGGGGCGGCGCGGGGGCCTGCGCATGGCCCGCGGCCGCTGCGAACAGCAGGAGAGCGAGGGTGCCGTTGACGCCTGGACCCCGCTCAAACCGTCTCATCGGGGCCGGGCAGCGGCAGCGATTCCTGCATGCAGCGCATCGATTCGCCGACCGAGCCGTCCGCGCCGATCACCCCGATCGTGTCCTCGTCGAGCGGCACGACCTGCATGACCAGGATCGCGTCGCTGGTGAGCGTCAGTTCGTGCCCGTCGAGCTGCCAGATGCCGCGCGAACCGCCCGCGAAATAGCGGCCGTCGCCGAGGAACTCGACCGCATGGTCGCAATCGCCGTCGTCGGTCCAGGTGCCGATCATGAACTGCCGGCTGAGCGGGACCGAGTTCGCCTGCAGCGCACTGCCGGCGCCAGTCTTGTCCGGCTGGGCCGGCACCGCCGCTGCGGGCATCGCGGCCAGCGCCAGCCAGCCCATCGCCAAAATAGTGAACTCCCTCATGCTCTTACCCTCCCCGGCCTCAGCATAGCGTGCCCCACGGCGCCGCGATAGTCGCTGCGCGAGCGGCACCGCTCGATTCGTCGCAACTTGCGCGGAATCGATGAAAATAAAGTAACGGATAACCGATTTCGAAGTATCGGCGATTGAAACCGCAAATTGCGCAAGATTTATACTTGCGTCACGTCGCCGTTCGCGGCAGCGTCCCGCTTCTTCTGGCACGTCTTTCACCAGCTGAAGCGCGGGGGGCTACCCTCTGGTCACTGCGCGGTGGGGCGGCCGGGCCGGTCATCCGAGGCCAAACGGGTGCCCGGTCCGGAGTCGGCCGCGATTTGCCGCGGCTTAGGCTCCACTGAGTACGGACCCTAGAGGCTCAGCAGCGCGTGGATTGCCCGAGCGAGCCGTCGGCGTTGATCACCGACATCCGGTTCTGATCGACCGGGATGAGCTGAACGGTGAAGGTGTTGCCGTTGGCGACGATCGAGAGCCGGTCGCCGTCGAGGCTCCAGAGCCCCTCCGGCCCGGAGGCGGGCACGAAGCGTCCGTCCGCGAAGAAATCGGCCGCCTTGTCGCAATCGTCCTCGTCGTCGGTCCAACGGCCCAGCATGTAGGCACGGTCGATCGTCAGCCGGCCGCCGCCGGCCATGCCGGAGCCGGCCTGGATCGCGCCGTCATTCCTCGCGGCGAGGCCCGCGCCGTCGCCGTTCGCGGCCTTCTGGCGCGCGTTGCCGGCGCTGATGCCGCCCGCGCCCTCGGCCGGCGCGGCCGCATTGGCGGTGGCGTTGTCGTCGCTCCTGATCGAGCCGAACCGGTCGCAACCCGCCAGCGCCACGCACGCGGCCAGCACGGCCGCCGCTCCCAATGCTTTCATCTCAGCCCGCCTCTTCGGGAAACCTCTAAAGACGGGAACATAAGCCTCCCAAATCCGAATCGGAAGACTCTGAAAACACGCCGTCTTGCAGCGGGACTGTGCCGGGCGGCCCGGTTACAATGGCTTTTCGTAGATCCGGTAGGTGCGGTTGCGCCGCGCTTCGATCACGTTGGCGATGGACAGCATCGGCGAATTGTCCTCGAGGATCCAGCCGACCTCGGCGCGGGTGATGCCGTAATGGCCGTAACCGGCGCGGCGGATATTTTCGATCATCATGAAGGCGAGCTGGCTGGCGAGCCGGGTCGCGTGCAGCTTCTTCACCACCCCCATCAACGGCACGCGCCCGCCCGTGGGCCGCATCTTCTTCAGCCGCCAGAGCAATTTGACGAAGCCGAACGGGAAGAGCTCGCCCTTCAGATCCCTGATGAACTCGTTGATGTCCGGCAGTCCCATCATGAAGGCGACGGGCTCGAGCCCGGTTCCTTCCTCGGCATCATATTCGGCGACCAGGATCATGTCCTCGAGCACGATCGGCTTGAGCTTCTTGCCCGCATAGGCGATCTCGCTGTCGGTCAGGGGAATGAACCCCCAATTGTCCGACCAGGCCTCGTTCAGGATCGAAAGGAGCAAAGCGGCTTCCTCGTCGAACTTGCTCTTGTCGATCCTGCGGATGCGGATCCGCGGATTCTTCTCGCCCGACGCGACGATCCGCTCGACGATCGGCGGGAAGGGCCGGTCGGAGGGCACGTCGTAAGTGTAGAGGTCCTTGATCCCGGCATAGCCCGCGCCCTCGATCCAGCCCTGATATTCCGCTTTATTGTGCCCCATCATCACCATCGGCGGGTGGTCGTGACCCTCGATCAGCAGGCCCGGCTCGTCCCAGATGCCGAGCGAGAACGGGCCCATCGCGCGGGTCATGCCCTTGCCGCGCAGCCAGCTTTCCGCCGCCTCGAGCAACGCCCGCGCCGCCGGCTCGTCCTCCGCCTCGAACATCCCCCACTGGCCGAGCCCGGCACCCATATGTTCGAGCACCAATTGATCGATCTGCGCCGAAATCCGCCCGACGAGCCTACCGCCCCGCTCGGCGAGGAAGAACGCCGCCTCGCCATGTTCGAACCAGGGATTCTTCCCCGGCGTGATCAGCCCGTTGACCTCGTCCTTGAGCGGCGGCACCCAATTGGGATCGGAGAGGTTGAGGCGGTAGGCGAGTTCGATGAAGGCCTTCTTGTCGGCCTTCGAAACGACAGGGCGGATGGCGATTTCGGTCATGGCCTGCGTACCTAACCGCTCCGGAGCAACGAGTCACCGCATCGCCGCGCAAGGGGGCCGCAGAATCGCCGCATTGCAAAAATATGACCTTTGCCCACATGGATGCGCTATGACGCTCCCCTCGGGGACAAGCGCGCGCTACAAGGACAATTGGAAAGCCACGACGTGAAGACCGCCCAAACCCTGCGCCCGTCCTTCTGGCGACGCGAGCATCATCTGGACAAGATGACGTTGCGCGAGCTGGTGATCGCCTATTTTCAGTATCCGGCGATCATCGCCTATCTGACGTTCGCGATCGTGTCGCTCGGCCTCTACGTCTGGCGGCCGGCGCCGCTCGTGCCGACCTTGCTCGGCATCGCCGCGGCCAGCCTCGCTTACCCGCTCTTCTGGTACCTGATCCACCGCTATGTGCTGCACAGCCGCTGGATGTGGCGGCACAAATGGGCGGCGAGCACCTGGAAGCGGATTCATTACGATCACCACCAGGATCCGAACCATCTCGAAGTCCTGTTCGGCGCGTTGCACACGACGCTGCCGACGATCGCGCTCGGCGTCTTCCCCTTGGGCTACGGCATCGGCGCCGCCTGGGCTGGCTGGGGCAGCGACGCGGCGTGGGGCACCGCCTTCATCGCGCTGGCGACGGGCATGCTCACTACCTGCGTCTACGAATTCGTCCACTGCATCCAGCACCTCGCCTACAAGCCGAAGCACAAGGGCCTGGCCGAAATGAAGCGCCGCCACATGGCCCACCATTTCCACGACGAAAACGGCAATTACGGGATCACCACCTTCTTCTGGGACAAGGTCTTCGGCACCTGGTACGACCGCCCGGAGCGGCCCGAGAAGAGCGCGACGGTGTTCAACCTTGGCTATACCGAGGAGGTGGCGGAGGAGTTTCCGTGGGTGTCGGAATTGTCGGGCGGGGTGGCGACGGGGCATCCGCGGCAGCGCGCCAGCGCCGAAAAGTAAGAGCTTTCGCCGGGCAAGCCGGCAGCGTTAGCAAGATCGATAGAATCGCCGCGCTAGCCTAGCGCGATGGGCAATATCGTGCCTTTCCGGCGCCGACGCGGCGGCCGGCCGCGCCATCCCTGGCCGGCGGCATGGGCACCTTATTCCCGTCGGCGGGGCTTTTCCTTCGCTCAACTCCGCACGACCATGTGGGCCGGACTGCTCTTGGGGCTGCTGAGCTTTCAGGCGCAGCGCCTTGCTTCGGCGCCTCATCCGATGCCCCTGCCGCCGTCTGGTGACAATTGGCCGCAAGTCGATCCCCGGGAGGTGCGGGTGATCGATGGCGACACGTTCGATTATGCCGGCGGGCGGGTGCGGATCGCCGACATCGACACGCCGGAAACGCATCCTTCACGCTGCGCCCGTGAAGCCGAGATCGGCGCCCGCGCCACGCGCCGCCTGCAAACGCTGCTCGCGGCCGGCCCCTTCGAACTGCACCCCCTCGGCAACGGCCGCGACACGGACCGCTACGGCCGCAAGCTCAGGATCGTCACGCGAGGCGGGCAATCGCTGGGCGACGTGCTGGTGGCCGAGGGGCTGGCACGGACTTGGAGCGGGCGGCGGGAGCCCTGGTGCTGAATTGAGCCAGACCGCCTCGGATCAATTCTCGTCGTCCGCGTCGTCATCCACATCCACATCAACATCCACCCCGTCCCCCGGTCCCACATCCACGTCGATGTCCAGATCCTCCAGATCGGCCAGCGCCAGATCCACGTTCCGCAGCGCTTCGGCGCTTGCCGCTTCGGCGATGGCGGCGATCGCTTCGGTGATTTCGGGGCTGGCCATGAGCGCCTGGACGCGGGCCTCGATGCGGGGTTCGGCGGCGGCGAGGACGGCGCGGACTTCGGGGCTGTCGGCGCGGCGGCCGTTGGCGCAGGTGAGGATGCCGTCGTTGATGTTGACCTGGAAGCCGTCCCATTCGCCCGTTTCGTAGCCGCAGGCGCGGTCGATCACGGTGCGCTCCTGTGCGGTGAAGAAGGGGCCGCCGGCGCGCAGGCGGCCTTCGATCAGCGTGCCGAGCGCCTCGCCGGAGGCCTCGGCCGAAGCCTCCGCCGGGACTTCGGGCTGGGGCACCGCCGCCGCCGCGAGGGCTCCCGCTGTCGCCAGACCGATCACGCTGAGGCTCGTCCCGCCGATCATCGTCTTTCTCCTCTCCAAAGGTGCTACATTTGTGGCATACTTGGCTGAACGGTGGATGAACGGCAAGATCCGGATGTTGGCGAAAGTGTCGCGGAACGTGTTCCGGGCCGCTTGCCCGGGTGCGGGGAACGGCGCTTCCTTAGGCGCGGATGTTGGCGGATGTTCGCAAGCGCGAGGCCGGGGAGCGATCGAATGGGGGTGACGCTTGACCTTATTGCCCCTCCCGCGCCGCGACGATGCGGTTGGCGAGGTCCCAGTCGACGGGGCGGTCCACGTCGATCGGGCCTTCCGCGAAGGGCATGAGGACGGGGGCGGTCCTGACGCCGATGCCGCGGGAGAGGGTACGCAGCACGGTGCGCAGCGTGAACAGGCGGCTCTTGTAGAGCAGGAAGGCGAACAGGCCGAAGGCGCCGATCAGGCGGCGGGGCTTCTTGCCGAACTGGCCGCCCGAATTGAAGACGCGGGCGGCATCGAGGCCGGGCTGGCCAAGAATCGCGTAGAGATTGCACGAGGAGAAGGCGCCATCGCGGAAGCGGTGGAAGGCGCGATTCCCTTCGGGATATTTTTCGAGGACATAGGCGGCGGGGGTGAGGCCCAGGGCGGCGTCCTCCTCGACGCCATCCAGCGCGTTGCAGAAGAAGGTCACCATTTCCTCGGTGTGCAGCGCATTGTCGCCGGTGGTGACGATCAGGGGGAGCAATTCCTCGCGGGCGACGGCGGCGACGCTGGTGCCGATATTCTCGCGGCTGGCGACATATTCGATGGTTTCGGCGCGGGGCAGGGGCGCGAGAATCTGCTTCGCCTCTTCCATCGAATCCGGCTCGATGGCGACGATCGTGTGCTTGACACGCGGGCTCGCCATCACCGCCTCGACGACGCGCTGCAGCATCGGCCGGCCGGCAATGTCGATGAAGCATTTGTGGCTGACGCCGCCGGCTTGGGCCAGCGGATCGAGATTGCCGCGGCTCGCCGCGAGCACCAGCGCGGTGTATTTCGCCTCCCCCATAAGTCGGCACTCCTAGCTCGGTCGGGCGCGCTCAGGAAGGGAAGGGGCCGGCGAGCGCCGCCATGAGCGGCGTTATTCGCGGCAATTGTGGCAATTCTACAAGCGCCTCGTGGACCTGGGCCAGCGCCTCGGGGGCGAGCAGCGGCGCGGCGCAGCCGTCGAACTTCGCCCAGAGCTGGGCCTCGGTGAAGGGGACCGCGAGGCTGCCGGCGGGCCAGGGCATTGCGGTTTCGAAGGCGCGGCCGTCATTCAGGACGACCTCGACCTCGGTGGGGAATTCGCCCTCGGCCTTGTCGACGGGGTGGCGGTGAATGCGGGGATAGAGCGCGCGGATTGCGGGGCGCATCGCGGCCTCGTCGGTAAAGTCGGCGAGCGTGCAATTGCCCGTCACGGCGAGGCAGGCGAGACCATATTCGAGGCTGAACTTGGCCTGCAGCGCGTCCTTCGGGTCCGTGTACATCAGATTGTTGAGATGGGTGACCGGGGCGCGGACGTGGATCGCCGCCACCTCGTCCGCGCTGAAGCCGTGCGCGTCAATCAGCGCGGCGAGGCCGTCCATGGCGCGATGGGCGCTGCCGCAATTGGGGAAGCGCTTGAGCTTGAGGCCGCTGGAGAGGATCAGGAGGGGTTCGCCGACGCGCTCGGTCTCGAAGCGGAGGTTCTGGCCGTGCTCGACATGGGCGAGGTTGTCGCGGAGCGCTTCATAGTCCGGGCCGACCATCAGGCGGTTGATTCCGGTGGGCCCGTCGAGCGTCGCGAGGCCGGCATCGACCCCTAAGCGCGCGAGGCTGGCGGCCAGAATGCCGGATTTGGCGGCGAGGCCGGCATGGAGGGGTTTCGCCATCGTGCCGAACTGGCTCATGAAGCCCGCCGCCATCGAGGTGGCGAGCGAGACGGCGTGGGCCGCCTCCCGCGCTTCCAGCCCGAGCAGCCGGGCGCAGGCGGCGGCGGCGCCGATCGCGCCGATCGTGGCGGTGGCGTGCCAGCCGCGGTTGCGATGCGCGGGGTTCACGCCCTGGCCGACCCGGCCGAGGATCTGCAAGCCCGCGATATAGGCGTCGAGGCAGGCCCGGCCCGAGGCGCCTTTCTGCTCGGCCAAAGCGAGGATGGCGGGGGCGAGGACGGCGGTGGCGTGGGCCTTGGCGGGATCGAAATTGTCGTCGAAATCGAGCGCGTGGGCGGCGGTGCCGTTGACCAGAGCGGCCCAGGGGGCGGGAAGCGAGGCGCCGAGGCCGATCGCGGTGGCGGGACCGGTGCCCCATTGCGCCACAGCATTGAAAACCTTGCGGGTGACGGGCTCGGCGGCGCCGGGGATGGCGACGCCGACAATGTCGATGAAGGCGCGCCGGGCGGCGGCCCAGGCGTCCTCCGGCCAGTCGGCAGGCGTTTCGGCGAGCCAGGCACCGTAGGCCAGGACCGGATTGCTCTCGCTCACTTCGCGTAGCCGAGGATGAAGAGAGCGGGGACGCCGATCAGCAAAGCGAGCCCGAGCAGGCGAATGGCGATCGCGCTGCCCCGGACATAGCCCGCCGAAACGGTGCGCGCGAAGCCGCCCTGAAAGGCGGCGAAGACGTGGCGCGGCCAGACGAGGCAGAGCAAGGCGTAGAGCATCAGGATCGCGGCGATGGCGTAGGTCATGGCTGGGTCTCTTAGACCAGCCGCCTTCCGGGCGACAATCCGAACGCTCAGTTCAATCCGACCTGTCCCCCGAGGCTCGCGTAAATCGCCTCGGAATCGTAGCCGATGCCGTTCCGAA
The DNA here is from genome assembly GCA_035473955.1 of Allosphingosinicella sp. Classification (GTDB taxonomy): domain Bacteria; phylum Pseudomonadota; class Alphaproteobacteria; order Sphingomonadales; family Sphingomonadaceae; genus Allosphingosinicella. The sequence goes on along the minus strand of DATINU010000362.1, from coordinate 689 downwards.
AGACGATCAGCGGGTGCTGGATCACGCCGATATCGCGGGTGAGATCGCCATCGAGGAGCACGATATCGGCCTGCTTGCCGGCCTCGAGGCTGCCGATCCGGTCCTGGCGGCCGAGGAAGATCGCGCCGTTAAGGGTGGCGATGCGGATCGCTTCGGGCACGGAAAAGCCCGCTTCGTGGAGCAGCATGATGTTGCGCTGGTCGCCGAGGCCGGCGATGACATGGCCGTCGCCGGTCGGGTCGCAGCCCGCCATCAGCAGGCCGCCCGCGGCGACGAAGGCGCGCTCGAACGCCATTTCCTTGCGCAGCATCATCGCGAAGAAGGCGGCGGCCGGACGCGCGGCCTCGTGGCGGCGGACCTGGACGGCCCAGATATCGGGCGGAAGCAGCGCGCGCAGGTGGGGCGTGGCCTCGAGATCGGGCCGGCCGCCGCCTTCCAGCACGGCGAGTGTGGACGTGATCGCGACGCGGCGCGCGACCAGGGCGCGGATCATCCGCCGCACCTCGGGCGCGTCGGGCTCCACATTCTGGACGATGTGCATCATCACCGGCCGGGCGCGCGCCGTCGCCTCCGCACCGGCGCGGCCGCAACGGCCCGGGGCACGTTGCGGATCGAGCTCGCCGTCGGGGGCGGCGAACGGGCCGTGCTCGAGATTGTCGATGCCGAGCCTTGCCGCCTCCTCATAGCCG
>DATINU010000361.1:0-9524 GCA_035473955.1 Allosphingosinicella sp. | reverse complement strand
GAAGCCCCCGGCGGCTGCCTGTTCCTGAAGACGCGCGGCACCGTGACCGTTCACAAAACCGCCGAGCCGGACGATATGGCCCCGGGCGAGCGCGGCATGCTGGATGCGCTCTTCAGGCTGAGCTCGAGCATCGAGATGAGGAAGGAGAATCACACCACCTTCCAGGCGGCGCGCAACGCGCTCAAGGCGCCGTTGGAAAGCGCCTATCTCAACACGTTCTTCCGCACCAATCTGGGCTGGGCCTGGGCCGGGCTGGTCGCGATCAGCGTCGCGATCCTGGCCGTCTCGCTCGTCATGTTCCTGACCGACACCTTCCTCGATTCCGTCAACGCCCTGATCCCGATCTTCGGCGTTGCCCTGTTCGCCGGCGCGCTCTGGGTCGGGCGCAATTCGCGGCTGGCCTCGCCCACCGGATCGCTGTGGACGGCCGGCTTCGCGATCGCCATCGCCGCGCTTGGCGAAGTGCTCATCGTCGCCGTCTTCGGCCTGATCGTCGGCAACGCGAACCCGGTGCCGATGCTGATCCCGTTGCTCGCGCTCCCCATGGGGATCTGGGCCTTTTTCTGGATGGCCGCGCCGACCGAGGCGGGCCGCGCGGTGATGGACGAGATTGCGGGTTTCCAGAAATATCTGTCGGTGACAGAGGAGGCGCGGCTCGAGACGCTGCACCCGCCGGAAAAGACGCCCGAACTGTTCGAACGCTATCTGCCTTATGCGATCGCCCTCGGCGTCGAGAATCGCTGGGCGAAGAAGTTCGAAAGCGTGCTGGCGGCGGCCGCAGCCTCGCCGGGGGAGCATCACCAGATGGGCTGGTATGCGGGCAGCTACAACGCCTGGTCGAGCCCGAGCCGTTTCGTCGGCGCGGTCGGCGGGGCGCTGGCGAGCAGCGTCGCCTCCGCCTCGACCGCGCCGGGATCGAGCAGCGGCTCGGGCGGCGGCGGCTCGTCCGGCGGTGGCGGGGGTGGCGGCGGCGGCGGTGGCTGGTAAAGGGCGCGCATGAAAGCCACCATCTATCACAACCCGATGTGCGGAACCTCGCGCAAGACACTGGAAATCCTGCGGGAAGCCGGCGCCGACGTCACCGTCGTCGAATATCTGAAGACGCCGCCCTCCAGGGACGAACTGGCCCGGCTCTACGCCCGCGCCGGGATCGGCCCGGGCGAAGGGCTGCGGAGCAAGGAGCCGCTGGCGAAGGACTTGGCGGGGGCGAACGACGAGGTGATTCTCGAGGCCATGGCCGCCAACCCGAGCTTGATCGAGCGCCCGCTCGTGGAGACCGAAAAAGGCGTCGTGCTGGCGCGGCCGCAGGACAAGGTGCGCGAAATCCTGTAGGTCTGGCGACGAACGGAAGAAAGCATGCGCTCGATCGCCGTCTACAGCCTGAAAGGGGGCGTTGGCAAAACCACGCTGGCGGTCAGCCTCGCCTGGACCGCGGCGACGCGCTCGGCCCGGCGCACCTTGCTCTGGGACATCGATCCGCAGGCGGCGGCGAGCTTCCTGCTCGGCGGTCGCGCGCACGGCAAGCGGGAAGCCCAGGCGATCTTCGCCAAGGATCTCGATCCCGCCAAGCTGATCCGGGCGACGAACATAGACCGGCTCGATCTGCTCCCTGCCGATGCCTCCCTGCGCGGCCTCGACCGCTTCCTGTTCGGTCTCGGCAAGAGAAAGAGGCTGCTCAAGCTGCTGGAGGATGTCGGGAAATCCTACGACCGGATCCTGCTCGATGCGCCTCCGGGCCTTACCGAGACCAGCGAGCAGGTGCTCCGCGCCGCCGATCTGATCATCGTGCCGGTCATCCCCTCGCCGCTCTCGCAACGGGCGCTCGAAGAGGTCATCACCTATCTCGACCGGCATTCGCTGCGCTCCGGCCCTGTCCTGCCCGTCTTCAACATGGTCGATCGGCGCCGCTCGCTGCATCGGGCGGCGCTCGAAGCGAAGCCCGACTGGCCGGCCATTCCGATGGCGAGTGCGTTCGAGGCGATCGGCGCCGAGGCCGGCGGCGTCGCCCGCCTGCCCAGCGCGTCGCCCGCCGCGCAGGCCTTGTTCGCGCTCTGGACGGGAATTGAGAAGAAGCTCGCGCACCAAGCCAAGGCCGGTTGATTTCGGACGCAGGGAAGCCGATTCCAGGTCGCATGAAGACGCTCGATCCCGATCTGCTGCTGCGCGCTTATTCGATCGGCGTGTTTCCGATGGCGGACAGCCGCGACGCGCCGGAATTGTTCTGGGTTGAGCCGAAGCGGCGCGCGATCTTGCCGCTGGACGGCTTCCATCTTTCCAAGTCGCTCTACAAGACGCTGAAATCCGGCCTGTTCGACGTGACTCGGGACCGCGCCTTCGCGGACGTCGTCCGGCTCTGCGCCGAGCGCGAGGCGACCTGGATCAATGCCGAGATCGAGGCGAGCTATATCCGCCTGCACGAGGCGGGCCGCGCCCATTCGATCGAGGTGTGGCAGGACGGCGCCCTCGCCGGCGGGCTCTACGGTGTCCGCCTCGGCGGCGCCTTTTTCGGCGAGTCGATGGTCTCGCTGGTCCGCGATGCCTCCAAAATCGCGCTCGCCTGGCTGGTCGCGCGGCTGATCGTCGGCGGTTTCCGGTTGCTCGACTGCCAGTTCATGACCGAGCATCTGGCGAGCCTCGGCGCGGTCGAGATCGACCAGCAGGATTATCTTGCGCTGTTGGATTCCGCGCTGGGCGGCGTTGCCGGAGCGGGCGCCGGTGCCGCCTCGCCCGCCGGCGCGGTCGAGTTCGAGGCGCTCGACCGGCTGCTGGCCTCGCGGCCCTCGGACGCCGCCGGGGTGCCGCCGCCCGGATGGGTCATCGCACAGCTCATCACCCAGACGTCGTAGATCGGGTGCTGGACAACGTTGAGGCCCGGAGTCTCCTTGTAGAGCCAGCCCGAAAAGACCCGTTGCACCTGCCCCTGGGGATTGCGGACATCGAGCTGGACGAAGGCGCCGGTCAGCTGCTGAACCTCCCAGGGCGCGGCCGTCTCGCAGGCGCGCAACCGCACGATCGCGTCGCCGAAGCGCATCGCCTGGCCGGGCCTGAGGGTGAACTCGCGCATCTGCCCGTTGCGCTTGTTGAGCAACCTGAGCGACGCCACGCGCTGCGCCATCGGCGTGGTGCCGGGCGCCAGCCGGGTCACCGTCTGCGGAACGTCGATCGTCTCGGCTTCGACCCCGGCCTCATTCTGCCGTTCGCGCTCCGTCGCGCCCTTCGTGCAGCCGCCGAGCAGGGCCGCCGCCGCGACGAGGCAGAGCGCGTGCCTCATCCCTCAGTCGGGCGTCCAGGGCTGATAGTCGCCGCTCGCCGCCGCGCGCCGGCCGCCGCGCTCCAGCGCGCCCGCCGGGCGATAGGCCTCGACCGTGCCCGTCAGGTTGGGCGTCGCGGGCTTCAGGAACTTGGGGACCGGGCCGAGCGCCTTGTCGGGCACGTCGTCGATCTGCCGAGTCAGCCAGGCATACCATTCGGGCGGCACGCGGCTGACGTCGTTGGAACTCTGATACATCACCCAGCGGCGTCCCTTGCCTTCGAAATAGGCATTGCCGGCCTCGTCGGCGCCGACCTTAGAGCCGTTGCGCCACGAAAAGAGCGCGGTGCCGGTCGAGGCGCCCTCCCACCAGGTGAAGAGATTCTTGAAGAAACCCATGGCCGACGCGCCTAGCGCCGATGCTTGGGCGCACGCAAGCCTCCTAGTCGCTCCAGGAGACCGTATCTCCCTCGCGAATCCCAAGCTCGGCCGCTCGGCCGCCGCGCAGCTCGAGCACGGCGCTCAGTTCCTCGTCGGTACCCACGGGCTCCTCGGACAGCGGCACCGTATTGGCGGCGATCTTCGCGATCGTGCCGTTGGTACGGATGAAGAGCATGTCGAGCGGGATCAGCGTCCCCCGCATCCAGAATTCCGCGGCGCGGGGCGGATCGAAGGGGAAGAGCATGCCGCGGTCCGCCGGCAATGTGCGCCGGCCCATCAGGCCCTGCGCCTGTTGCTGCTCGGTGCGGGCGACTTCCACGGTGAACCGGTGGCTCCGTCCCCCGCTTTCGATCGTCAGGATCGCCTGGTCGAGGCCCGACGGCGCCTTGGGGGGCGGACCGGCCTCCCGTACGTTGTTCTGGGGTGCTTCGCGTTGACAGCCGGGCAAGGCCGCGGCCAGGCAAAGGACGACGAAAACGAGGCGTTTCAAGCGGGCTCCACCTCGACGGCGAGCGGCCCCTTGCGGCCATCGGCGATGCGGGCGCGCAAGGGCTGATCGGGAAGCAGATCGCCAAGGCCGCCGCGGCGGACCGTCTCCATGTGGACGAAGATGTCCTGGCTGTCGTCTTCTTCGCGGACCAGGAAGCCGTAACCACGCAATCGATTGAACCATTTCACCCGCACGGGCTCGAAGGCACCCGCCTCCCCCAGCAGGCTCGACGGGTCGATCCGGTCGGCATGGCCGTTGTGCAGCGTCTGCTCGGGCACGACCGCAGTGCTGAGATCGATGCCCAGCACCTTGCGGGCCTGCAGACCCCGCTCCTGCTCGGCGACCAGGCAATCGACCACCGCGCCTTCGGGCAGGCTGCGCCGGTCATGTTCCTTGAGCACGCTGAAATGGATCAGGATGTCGCCTTCGGCCTCGTCGCTGACGATGAAGCCGAAGCCGCGCGTGGCGTCGAACCATTTGACCGTGCCGCTGAGCCGCTGGAGATCGGCTTCGGCCGCGTCGAGGCGCGGCGCATCGCGCGCCTCGGCGATCGAGGCCACCCCCCCGGCAAGCGCTTCCCCACGCGACGTCATGTACGCCTGACCCCCCTAGATCAGATGGTAAAACTACCACGTTTTCCCATTTTGGGAACCATGTCTGTTCAGAGACTGTCCGTATCCGGGATTTCGCCCGGCGCGGCCCAGGCCAGCCGCCTGGCGAGAGGGGCCGGATGACCGGCGCGAAGCAAAGCCGCCAGCGCCTTTTCGCGCGCCGCCCGGTCGCCTTCGGCGGCGGCGAACGGACCGAGCTTGCGCCGCTCGGCGTAGCGCAGCGCCGCCGCCCACGCCCTCTCGCGGGCCTGGGCGCGGGCCTCCGCGCCATCCTCGTCGCCGATCCCGGCCGCGCGGAGCGCCGCACCGACGCGATGCTCGCCATAGCCGCGCCGCCCGAGCGAGGCGGCACGGGCGGCGGCGAAGGCGCGATCATCGACATAGCCGAGCCCGGCCATTCGCTCGACCAGGGCAGCGATCGGCGGCTCCCGATCGCCCGTCCAGCCGCGCTCACGGACCTTGCGCACCAGATAGGCGGCGAGCTTTGCGCGCGTCGTCGCATAGCGGCCGGCGTAAGAGAGCGCCGCCTGTTCGAGGGTTCCGGCATCGAGCGGCGGTCGATCGTTTCTGTTACGGGCTCGTGTCACCGCCATGATTGTGCCACAGTCGGGCCGGAAAATGAACGCGCCTCGTCTCCTTAGGGCGGAGGCTGAAGATGGATTCGGGACCGGCGGCCCCCTAAGGTGCCCTTGGCCCAGGAGAAAGGACTCAGCCGCACGTGCTTGATCTGGAAGACAAAGCAAAGCCGCGCGAGGATGGCGGCGAGCTTATCCCTACCCCTACCGATGACGATCTGCCCCGCCGTTCCGCGGATTTCGCGACGATGCCGGAGGCGCTGGATTATGCTGCGCGCAGCAGAAAGGGATTCAACTTCCACAATCACCGCGCGGAACTGGTTCGGGTTTATCCCTATGCCGAGTTGCGTGCCGACGCCCTTGCCAACGCGCATCGGCTGATCGCTCGCGGCGTCAAGCGCGGCGACCGGATCGCCTTGGTCGCGGAGACCGCCCCTGAATTCGTCGCCTTGTTCTTCGGCGCGCTTTACGCCGGCGCCTGGCCGGTACCGCTGCCGCTGCCTACGTCCTTCGGCGGGCGCGAATCCTATGTCGATCAGCTCGCCGTGCAGCTGAAGAGCTCGGATCCGTCTTTCCTGTTCTTTCCGACCGAATTGGCCGCCATGGCCGGCGAAGCGGCGGCCTCGGTCGGCGTCGAAGGGGTCGACTGGTCGGAATTCGAGGCATCGGACTATCGGGAAGGCGCCCTGCCCGAGCCGCACACCGACGAGATCGCCTATCTGCAATATTCGAGCGGGTCGACCCGCTTTCCGCACGGCGTCGCCGTCACTCATCAGGCGCTGCTCGCCAACCTCGCCGCCCATGCCCACAGCATGAACATCGGCGACGGCGATCGCGGCGTCTCCTGGCTCCCCTTCTATCACGACATGGGCCTGGTCGGCTGCATGCTCTCGATGATCGCCAACCAGATGTCGGCCGACTACCTCAAAACCGAGGATTTCGCCCGCCGTCCGCTCGCCTGGCTGACCCTGATCAGCCGCGCCGACGGCAATGCGATGAGCTATTCGCCGACCTTCGGCTTCGACATTTGCGCGCGCCGCGTGTCGAGCCAGATGAACGTTGCCGAGCGCTTCGATCTGTCGCGCTGGCGGGTCGCCGGCAACGGCGCCGACATGATCCGCCCCGACGTCATGCAGGCCTTCGTCGACGCTTTCGCACCGGCCGGCTTCGACGCGAAATGTTTCCTGCCGAGCTACGGCCTGGCCGAGGCGACGCTGGCCGTTACCGTGATGCCCCCGGGCGAAGGCATCGTCGTCGAGCTGGTCGAGGAAACCCTCCTCGCCGGCGGCGGCGAGAATGAGCGCGACCGCCCGCAGCGCTATCGTTCGGTGGTCAATTGCGGCAAGGCGGTGCGCGGCATGGAGGTCGCGATCCGCACCGACGACGGCGCACCCTTGAGCGAGCGCGAAATCGGCAAGATCTTCTGCCGCGGCTCCTCGATCATGGCCGGCTATTTCCGCGACGAGGAGGCGACCGCCGCCTGCCTCAGTCCGGACGGCTGGCTGGACACCGGCGACATGGGCTATCTTTCGGACGGCTATCTCTACGTGGTCGGCCGCGCCAAGGACATGATCATCATCAACGGCAAGAACCACTGGCCCCAGGACATCGAATGGGCGGTGGAGCAGCTGCCGGGCTTCAAGGCCGGCGACATCGCCGCCTTCTCGATCACCACGCCCGGCGGCGAGGAGACGCCCGCCGTGCTCGTCCAGTGCCGCACCTCCGACGATTGCGAGCGCGGCCGGCTGCGCGACACGATCCGCGAACGGGTCCGGGCGATCACCGGCATGAACTGCGTGATCGAACTGGTGCCGCCGCGTTCGCTGCCCCGCACCAGCTCGGGCAAGCTGAGCCGCGCCAAGGCCCGCAACCTCTATCTTTCCGGCGGGATCCAGACCTACGACATCGCGGCGTAGCCGGAGCGAGGCGCGCAGCGCCGGTCGCCCCGGCGACGCGAACGGCCAGCCGGCGGGGCGGCGGCCGCTGAGGCCCCACCCCTTGCGCCCGCGGGACGGCGCTTGTAGGAGCGCGGCCGGCCTAGGAGTGTAGCTCAGTCCGGTTAGAGCATCGGTCTCCAAAACCGAGGGTCGTGGGTTCGAATCCCTCCACTCCTGCCACGCCGGAGCGAGGCGCGCAGCGCAGCAGCGCGCCGGGGCCGAAGGCCACGCGAACGGCCGGCCAGCCTGCCGGCGCGAAGCCCCGGACAGGACTGACGGCACGGACAATGGTCCGTGCCGGCCCCGCCCCTTCCCTACCCAGTCTCCGAACCGCAGGGGCCGCCAGGCACCATTGTGCCGAGACGTCGATCAGGCTCCGCTACGCGGACCTGTCGGCCGGGCGGGCAGACTCCGGCAATAGTGCCGCGCACCTATTGCAGGGTCCGCCGCGCCTCGCTACATGCCAGCCCCTAGCTTACAGCAAGGAAGCGTCGCCGGCCCCGGAAGGGAGCGGCGGAGCGGCCTTGTCCGGAAGACGAGAAAGACGAGGGCGAAAAGACGTGGCGATCAATCCCGGCAAATTCCTGCGCGAGGTCCGCACCGAAAGCGCGAAGATCGTCTGGCCGACGCGGCGCGAGACGATGCTCACCGGCCTGATGGTCGTGATCATGACCAGCCTGCTCGCCATCTTCTTCTTCGGCGTCGACAGCGCGTTCAGCGCGATCGTCCACGCCTTGCTCGGGTTGCTGGGCTGAACTGAATTCGGGGGTTGCGGGCCGCGAAGGCCCCCTCTCCCAGCCTCTCCCCCATGGGGCGAGGAGCATAGGAACAGGGAAACGACAGACTATGTCCCGCTGGTACATCATCCACGCTTATTCGGGCTTCGAGAACAAGGTCCGCGACGCCATCCTGGCCGAGGCGAACCGGCTCGGCCTGACCCCGTTGGTCGAGGCGGTCGAAGTGCCGACCGAGAAGGTCACCGAAGTGCGCCGCGGCAAGAAGGTGACGAGCGACCGCAAATTCTTCCCCGGCTACGTGCTCGCCAAGCTGGGCATGACCGACGACGTCTACCACCTCGTCAAGAACACCCCGAAGGTGACCGGCTTCCTCGGCTCCAGCGGCAAGCCGCAGCCGATCAGCGACGCCGAGGCCGCCCGCATCCTGAACACCAAGGACGAAGCCGCCGCCGCCGCCCCCAAGGCGCGGATCAGCGTGGATTACGAGATCGGCGACAGCGTGAAGGTGCTCGACGGGCCGTTCGCGAGCTTCAACGGGCTGGTCGAGGAATTGGACTTCGAGAAGAGCCGGGTGAAGGTTGACGTCTCGATCTTCGGGCGGGCGACGCCGGTGGAGCTCGAGTTCGAGCAGGTGGAACGCGTCAAGTAGGACGAAGCCGCTTGGCGGCTACGCAGCCGCGTGAAGCGCCGCGGCCAAGCGATCGACCCGCCACGGCGCCGGCCAGGGCGGCACCTGATTGCCATTCCCGCTAATGCCCGCGCCGGGCGCGCAGCTGGGCCCGCGCCGCCCGGGGGTTCAGCAGCGGCAGGTCGGAGCCCGGGGCCGGAGAGGCCGACTCGACGAGCAGGCGGGCGAGCTCCCGTGAGCTAAGGCCGGAGTCGATCAGCAGCAGCTTCGCGGCCGCGTTGACGACCTGGGGCGCCGCGAGAGAGGCACCGGACCAGCGCAGCCGGCCGCCGCCGGGCACGATGCTCTCCACATCCGTACCGCGCGCGTAGAGATCGACGGAGGCCCCGGTGCTGGCAAAGCTCGCCGCGCGGCCTTGCGCATCGGCGGCGGCGACGGTCAGGACGTTCGGCAGATTGATGCTGCCCGGCAGGTCCCGCACGAAATCGACGTCCTGGCCCGCATTGCCGGCGGCGATGACGAACAGGATGTCCGGGGAGCTCGCGATCGCCTCGGTCATGCCCTCCAGCATGAGATCGAAGATGCGCTGGGCGCGCCGCGCGCGCGCCTCCGGGTCCGGCTCCACGCCATTCTGGGCGAGGCTGTGCTCGACAGCCTCCGACGTGAAGCCCCAGCTGATGTTGCACAGACGGACGCCGCGCATACGCATGTAGCGCGCCGCCGTCGTGACCATGGCCGCGAAGCGCCGGGCTGCGGCCTCGTCCAGCAAAGGCGGCGGCGAGCTGTCGGAGAAGGTGATGCGGACCGGGACCAGGCTCGCCCGGGGCAGGGCGCGCATCGCCACGGCCGCGACGT
>DATINU010000360.1:0-6252 GCA_035473955.1 Allosphingosinicella sp. | reverse complement strand
AGCTGCCGTTCGCGCGGCTCTCCGCCCAGCGGCAGGCGCACGCGCAGGCCGCCGAACGCGCCCATCCTTTGCTCGCCATAGGATTGCAGCTCGGCCGCCACGGCGGGCGGCGTGGCCGGCAGCAGGCAGGCGCCGATCAGCGCGCCCTTCAACAACATCTTCATGCGCATGCTCCCCTCTTGAAAATGATCGTGCTCACTCGTCCGGCAGGCAGTCGCTGTCCGACAGGCAGAGCGCGGTGGCGCCGACCACGATCACGACCGCCACGCCGACCCCGATGGCGATCCAGCCGAGCGTGGATGGGCCGCCATGCCGGTCATTGCCTTCCTCCCCGTCCTGCTGAGCCGCGCCCAGCCGGCGCAGATCCTGGCCGGCCAGCGTCAGCCGCAGCGGCTGGCGGCCGCTGAAGCCCAGTTCGAGCCCCTCGCCGACCCGCATCCGCGTGGCTCCGCTCTGGCTGGTGCTGTGCGTCGTGGGCGCGAAGGCGAGGCCGAGGCGCGGCGCCTGCTCGGCCCGGGGGCCGCCCATCGGCACGCGCAACCTGAGGCCCGCGAAGGCGCCCATGCGCTGTTCGGCGGCCAGCTCCAATGGGCCCGCCATGGCCGGCTGCATCCCTGCCACGAGTTGGCTGCTAAGCAGCGCCGCGATCATCAGCTTTTTCATCGTATTTCCCCCTTCTGTCGTTTTGAAGCCTTCACTCGGAGCCGACGCAATCGCTGTCCGAGAAGCAGATCGCCGCGGCCCCGACGACGATCACCACCGCGACGCCGACCCCGATGGCGATCCAGCCGAGCGTGGACGGGCCGCCGCGCCGGTCATTGTCGTCCTCTGCATCCTGCTGGGCCGCGCCGAGGCGGCGCAACTGCTGGCCGGCGAGGGTCAACCGCAGCGGCTGGCGGCCGCTGAAGCCGAGTTCCAGCCCTTCGCCGATCCGCATGCGGGCTTCGCCACTGTCGTTGATGCTGTGCACGGTGGGCGCGAAGGCGAGACCGATGCGCGGCGCCTGCTGGGCGCGGCTGCCGCCCATCGGCATGCGCAGGCGAAGGCCGGCAAACGTGCCGGTCGCGGCGGTCGCCTCGCGCTGGATTTCGGCGGCGCGGGCCGGCTCGGCGACGGCGGCGAGCTGGGCCCCGACGAGCGCGGCGGCGACGAGAACTTTCATGGCTTTTCTCCCCCTTTGGAAGGTGCAGCATCCGCTCGCTTTGCGGCTGGCAAAGGTTTGAATTGAGGCTTTTTGTCGGCGGCCGGCTCTGTTAGGCGGCGCGCGGGCTCGGGGAGGGACGAATGGCCGAAAAACTGATCCTGCACGAATATGCAGCGTCCGGAAATTGCTACAAAATCCGGCTGACCGCGGCCTTGCTCGGCCTGCCGGTCGAGCGGCGCGAATATGACATCATGAAGGGTGAAACGCGGACGCCGGACTTTCTGGCGAACGTCAACGCGAACGGGCGGATTCCGGTGCTGCAGGCGGGCGACCGCTTTCTGCCCGAAAGCAATGCCGCCTGCTTCTATCTCGCCGAGGACTCGGCGCTGGTGCCGGACGATGCGTTCGACCGGGCGGATATGCTGCGCTGGATGTTCTGGGAGCAATATAATCACGAGCCGAACGTGGCCACCTTGCGCTTCTGGCAGGGCTGGATCGGCGAGGAGAATTGGAGCGACGCGCAGCGCGCTCTGTATCCCGCCAAACGCGCCGCGGGCGAGGCCGCGCTCACGCTGATGGATGAGCATCTCGCGACCCGCGACTATTTCGTCGGAGAGCGGCTTAGCCTCGCCGACATCGCGCTCTACGCCTACACCCATGTCGCGGACGGGGGCGGTTTCGACCTCGCCGCCTGGCCGCACGTTCAGGCTTGGCTGGCCCGCGTCGCCGCCGCGCCCGGCTACCTGCCGATCGACGCCTAGCTCATGGTTTCGCGTCTCATCCTCGCGGCGATCGCGCTGTTTCTCGGCACCAATTTCGCGCTGACCGACCGGTCTTGGTCGATGGTGAGCGTGCCCCGCGTCTCGCCGCTTGGCGTGATCGAGGAGACCCCCGTTTCAGCGCCACTTCGCCAGGCGACGGAGGCGAGTCGGCAGAGCCTGGCCTATCCAGTGCGCGCGACCCGGCCCGGGATCCAGGGTCGCCAGCCGCTCAAGGCGGGACTCGCCTATCGGGAGCTCAGCCTGTTCGGCATGCCCTTCTTCGCCCAGGCGGAGCCCGGCCTCGTCACCTATATCGAGCGACTATCGAGCGACCGGGCGATATGCAGGCATTGCCGCTCAATCCCGAGCAGGCGCTGCTCCTCGATAATGCCACGGGCTACGGCTATTCCGAGGTGCGCTTCCACTGGTGGGCGCATCTCTGGGGCTGGCTGCTGGTGCTGCTGATCGTCGCCTGGACGAAGGCCCGGAGCATGAAAACGCATCGGGCCGAGGAGCGCGAATTTCAGCGCGAGCTGGCCGCGTCCGGGGATTCGCGGAGCGCGTAACGCTGCAGCTTGCCGGTGGCCGTTTTGGGCAGCGCCTCCACGAAGACGATGTCGCGCGGATATTTATAGGGAGCGATCGCCGCTTTCACGTGGTCCTGCAGCGCCGCGAAGGCGAGACCGTCGGGCGCGTAGCCCGGGGCGAGCACGACGAAGGCCTTCACCTTCTGCCCGCGCTCCTCGCAGGGCGCGCCGATCACCGCGCATTCCTGCACCGCCGGGTGAGAGAGCAGGGCATTCTCCACCTCGGGCGCGGCGATGTTGTAGCCCGAGGAGATGATCATGTCGTCCGAGCGGGCGAGGTACCAGAAATAGCCTTCCTCGTCCTTGCGATAGGTGTCGCCGGTGACGTTCCAGCGATCGACGACGTAATCGGCCTGGCGCGGGTCGTCGAAATAACGGCAGCCGGTCGGGCCTTTCACCGCGAGTCGGCCGGTGCCGCTCTCCATCGGCCGGTTCTCCTCGTCGAGCACTGTGGCGACATAGCCAGGCACCGCTTTGCCGGTGGAGCCGGGGCGAATGTCGGCACCAGAAGCCGAAATGAAGATATGCATCATCTCGGTCGCCCCAATGCCGTCGACAATGGCGATCCCGGTCGCGTCCTGCCAGGCCCGCCAGGTGGCGGCGGGGAGATGCTCACCTGCCGAGACGCAGGTGCGCAGGCTCGAAATATCGTGGCCCTTCAAGAGGGAGAGCATCGCCTTGTAGGCAGTGGGGGCGGTGGCGAGAGTCGTGATCCCATGCCTGGCGATGGCGTCGAGCAGCGGCTTTGGGCCAGGCGTCTCGATCGTCACCGCGGTGCCGCCGAAGCGCCAGGGAAAGATCAGCAGCATGCCGAGGCCGAAGGTGAAGGCGATCGGCGCCGAGCAGGCCCAGCGGTCGCCCGGTTGAGGCTTCAGGATGTTGCGCGCGAAGCTATCGGCCGGGGCGAGGATGTCGCGATGACAATGGACGCAGCCTTTGGGCTGGCCGGTCGTACCGGAGGTGAAGGCGACCAGAGCGACGTCGTCCCGGCCTGTGTCGATCGGCGTGAAGCCGGGGGCGATCGCGGCGATACCCTCGATGCCGTTGTCGCCATCGTAGGTGATGAGCGAGCCGACGCCGCCCGCATCGTCGAAGTCGGCCCGAAAGCGTGCGTCGATAATGGCGTGGGAGATGCGGGCGCGTTCGAGGATCGTCGCAATCTCGCCGGGGCGGAGCATGGGCATGGTGGTGACGACCACGCCGCCCGCCTTCAAGACGCCGAGCCAGGACGCGAACAGCATCGCATTGTTGGGTCCGCGCAGGAAAACCCGGTTGCCGGGGATCAGGCCTTCGCGCTCGACGAGCAGGCGCGCGATCCGATCGGACAGATCCTTCATCTCCCCGTAAGTCCACTGGCCCGCGTCGTTGACGACGGCGAGGGCTTCCGGATCCTGCCGGTCAATCAGCTCGACGGCGGCGTTGAGCCGCTCGGGATAGTCGAGCTCGGGCAAGGTGAAGAGGAATTCGGGCTGCGCCTCTGGCGGGGGCAGGCCGTCGCGAATGAAATCATCCCTCATTCGGGCATCACCGCCATGGTTTCGATTTCGATCAGCGCCTTAGGCTCGACGAGTGCGGTCACGCCGACCACGGCCATGGCGGGAAAGTTCTTGCCGATCAGCGCCCGGTAGTGAGCGCCGATCTCGGCGAGGCTGGCGCGGTACGCTTCGATATTGGTGACGTACCAGGTCATGCGGACGATATGCTCCGGACCAGCGCCGTCCTCGGCGAGGATGGCGAGCGTGTTGAGCAAGACTTGGCGGAACTGGCCGGGCAAATCCTCGGCTTCGAATGTCTCCTCCGCGGTCCAGCCGACGACACCGGCGGTGACGATCACGCGGCCCTTGGCGGAAATGCCGTTGGCGTAGCCCCTGGGCCGGGGCCAGCCCGGAGGAAGCAGCGCCCTCATGTCTTCGCCTGCGCCAGATGATGACGGGCGACGACGACCTTTTGCACCTCCGAAGCGCCTTCGTAGATGCGCAGCGCCCTGATCTCGCGGTAGAGGCTTTCGACCGGGACGCCGTGGGTAACGCCGAGGCCGCCGAAAATCTGCACCGCCTTGTCGATCACGGACTGCGCGCTGTCGGTGGCGTGCAGCTTGGCGAGCGCCGCTTCGCGGCTGTTGCGCCGCCCTTGCACATCACGGACCCAGGCCGAGCGATAGACCAGCAGGGCCGAAGCATCGACATCCAGCACCATCTCGGCGAGCATCGACTGGACGATGGCATTGTCGGCGAGCGTCGCGCCCATCGACTGGCGGGTGCGGGCGCGCTCCGTGGCTTCGTCGAGGGCGCGGCGGGCAAAGCCCAAAGCGGCGGCGCCGACGGTGGTGCGGAACACGTCGAGCGTCGCCATCGCCTGCGCGAAGCCGCGGCCCCGCTCGCCGAGCAAAGCAGCGGCTGGGAGGCGCATGTCGGCGAACTTGAGCGTGGCGAGCGGGTGCGGCGCGATCACCCGGATGCGCTCGCCGTCGTCCAGGCCTTCGGCGCCGGCATCGACGATGAAGGCCGAAACGCCCTTCGCGCCCCGCGCCTCGCCGGTGCGGGCGAACAGGACGTAGAAATCGGCGATGCCGCCGTTGGAGATGTAGGTCTTCGCGCCGTTGATCGTGTAGCCATCGGCGCTTTCGACCGCAGCGGTTTCCATTGAGGCGACATCAGAGCCCGAGCTCGGTTCGGTCAGGGCGAAGGCGGCGATTTTCTCGCCCTTAGCAACCGCCGGAAGATAGGCCTGCTTCTGCGTTTCCGAGCCGAACAGGGTGATCGTGCCCGACCCCAGGCCCTGCATGGCGAACACGAAATCGGCAAGACCGCTGTGGCGGGCGAGGGTCTCGCGGATCAGGGCAAGCGAGCGGACGTCCAGGCTCTCGTGGACGCCGCCATAAGCACCCGGAACGCAGTAACGAAGCCAACCGCCGTCGCCGAGCTGACGGACCAAAGCGCGACATTCGGCGTCGACGTCCTCGCCATGCGAGGCGCCGAGCTCCGCTTCGCACCAGTTCTCGAGGTCGGCGGCGAGGCGCCTGTGTTCGTCGCCGAAGAAGGGCCAGTCGAGGAAGCTCCGGTCGGCCATCAGTCGCCCCTGAACTCGGGCACCCGCTTCTCGGCGAAGGCCTCGAATGCCCTCCGGAAATCCTCGGTCGCCATACAGATCGCCTGCGCCTGCGCCTCCATCTCGATCGCGGTCTCGAGGCTGACCGCCCATTCGCTGTTGAGCTGCGTCTTGGTGATGCCATGCGCGAAATTGGGGCCGTCGGCGAGGCTCCGCGCCAGCGCCCGCGCTTCGCCGAGCGCATCCTCGGCGAGTCGGTTGTGAAAGCCCCAGGCGAGGCCCTCCTCGGCGGTCATCACGCGGCCGGTGAACAGCAATTCGGACGCGCGGCCCTGGCCGATGATCCGGGGCAGGATCGCGCAGGCGCCCATGTCGCAGCCCGCGAGGCCGACGCGGCTGAACAGGAAGGCGGTCTTCGTGGCCGGCGTCGCGATCCGCACGTCGGAGGCCATGGCGACGATCGCGCCCGCGCCGACGCAAATCCCGTCGAGCGCGGCCACGATCGGCTGCGGGCAGGCGCGCATCGCCTTCACCAGGTCGCCGGTCATCCGCGTGAAATCCAGCAACTGCTGGTAATTCATCTTGGTCAGCGGTCCGATGATCTCGTGCACATCGCCGCCGGAGCAGAAGTTACCTCCCGCACCCGTCAACACGATCGCGCGAATCTCATCGACCTTCACCAGGTCCCGCTGATTGTTTTTGTCCGCGAGGG